>SVSM01000002.1 GCA_015064295.1 Oscillospiraceae bacterium
GCGCCGCAGGAGAAAGAATCGCTCAGCTGAAGGGCGAGAACCTTATCAAAGGTAACCGTTTCCCCTTCGTTTACTTCGAGCTTTTCGATGAAGACGACGTCGCCTTCCGAGACCTTGTACTGCTTTCCGCCGGTTTCGATAACTGCAAACACGAAAAGCACCTCACTTTCATAAAGCGGTATAACCGCAGACTCGCTGATACGGGTAAGCAAAGCTTTTAAGACCCGTAGTCAAGCGGCAAGAGATATTATAACATTGAAGGAAGACCTTTGTCAAGGGAAGATTTACCGATTCCCGAAGGAATTTGTAAATTTTTTATTAACTCAAAGATTTTCGATCCGACGGCAAGCGGTAACAGTGTTTTTGAGCAGCATGGTGATGGTCATGGGGCCTACACCGCCGGGAACGGGCGTGATGTAAGAGGTCTTCTCCGACACCTCGGCAAAGGCCACGTCGCCCACCAGCTTCCCGTTTTCATCGCGGTTCATGCCCACGTCGATGACCACGGCCCCCTCCTTGACCATGTCGGCGGTGACGAAGTTGGCACGGCCGACAGCCGAGACGAGAATATCGGCGCGGCGGCAGACGGCGGCCAGGTCCTTGGTGCGGGAGTGGCAGATGGTAACGGTGGCGTTCTTGTGGAGAAGCAGCATGGCTTGTGGCTTGCCCACGATGTTACTGCGGCCGATGACCACACATTCCTTACCGGCGGGATCGATGCCCGAGCGGCTGAGAAGCTCCATGACACCGGCAGGGGTACAGGGGAGAAAATCGAAATTGCCGATCATGATCTTGCCCACGTTTACGGGATGGAAGGCATCCACGTCCTTTTTGGGATCGATGCGGAGGATGACCTCCTCGGCGTCCAGGTGCTTCGGGAGGGGAAGCTGAACCAGGATGCCGTGGATAGCGGGGCTTTCGTTGAGCTGATCCACCAGGTCAAGAAGCTGTTCTCTCGTGGTATCCTCGGGGAGGGTGTACTTTTCAGAGTAGAAGCCCACCTCCTCACAGGCACGCTCCTTGTTGCGGACGTAGACCTGAGAGGCAGGATCGTTGCCTACCAGGACCACGGCAAGACCGGGGCGCTTGGGGAGGGATTCGACTTCCGCACGGATTTCTTGGCGAATGGCGGTAGAGATGTCTTTTCCGTTGATGATCTTGGTCATGGGATGGTTCCTTTCGGGGATGGATTTATTCATCGTCCTCATCGTCGCCGTAGGCGGCGGAGATGTCAAAGCTCTCTTGGGGGACGGAGGGTTCGGTGGAATCGGAATCGGTCTCGGTGACGGCCTCGGTCGTTTGGGGAGCTTCGGAGACCCCGGCGGTAGCGGTCGCTGCCTCATGGGATAGCTCCACGGTACCTGCGGCAACCGGAGCAAGGGTAACCTCGTCCTTCTTACGGAGATGGCAGACGATGCTCATGGCCACAAGCACGGCCGATCCGAAGAAGAAGCAGAGGAAGCCGATGACCTGGGAGATGCGGAAATCCCCCACGTAGAGGGAATCGGTGCGGAGACCCTCGATAAACATACGGCCAAAGCCGTACCAGGTGATGTATAAGAAGAAGATCTGACCGTCGAACTTCTTCCGCTTATAGTAGAGATTGATCAGAATAAAGCCGAGAAGATTCCAAAGGGACTCGTAAAGAAAGGTAGGATGCACGAAGATGGTAGTGTCCGAGCCCTCGGCGCGGATGCCCATGCGCCAGGGCAAGGCGGTTTCCCGTCCGTAGGCCTCGGCGTTGAAGAAATTCCCCCAGCGTCCGATGATCTGTCCCAGCATGACGGCAGGGGCGACCATATCAAAGGCCTTACCGATCTTGATCCTTTTGATCCGCGAGACGACGGCCAGGGTAATGCCGCCGGCGATGATGGCGCCGTAGATGGCGATACCGCCCTCCCAGACCGCCACGATATTGTAAAGGGTGTCCCAGATATTGTCGGCCTTGAAGCTGTCAAATTTGGTAAAGACGTAGTAGAGACGGGCGCCGATGACGCCGAACACCACGAGATAGATGGCGTAATCCAACACGTGATCGGTGTGGATGTGCTCGTTCTTCTTGGCACGGTAATACACGTAGGCGAAGGCCAGCAGGATGCCGAGGGTGATGATGATGCCGTACCACATAATGTCGCGTCCGAACACGTTGGGGATCGCGACGCGGTTGACCTGAAATTCCTTGATACCAAGGCCGGGGAAGGAGATCGTATGCATAAGAAACCTCACGTTAAGAATCTTCGACGGGCAGAACCGTCGAGAGGGTATACGCTTCGGGGCGGAAGAGCTGGGCGGCCACTTGTGAGACGGTGTCGGCGTCCATCTCACGGAGCAGCTCGCCGATGCGGAAGAGATCGCAGCCGTCAAGGGCCTCGTCCACCAGATTACCGGCGATCTCCTCGGTGCTGTCAAAGGACTTGATGAAGCCGGCATAAAGGGCGCGGCGGCACCGTTCGAAATCCTCACGGTCAATGGGTGTGCGAGCCAGCTTGTCGGCATAGCTGACGAAGCGGCGGTAGACCTCCTCGGGATCGGGGGAATCTCCAAGGACCGAGAAGAAGGAGAAGGCCGAGTTGTGCCAGGTCCAGGTATCGAACTGAGGGGAGATCAGCCCCTCACGGTAGAGCTCGTTGTAAAAGTCCCCGGATCGTCCGAAGCAAACCGAGGCGATGAGCTGCATGGCCAGCTCCTTTTTCATCCGTTCCTCGGGATCCCTTGAGATGGCTACGTCCTTGACGCCGATGCAGAACAGGGGCTTTGCCACCTGCATCCGCTTTTCTACGCGGGGACGGTAGGCAGCGGCCTTTTCCTCGTGATAGACGCTCTCCACCTTGACGGGTGTCACGTCTCCTACGATGCCGTCCACCACCGAAAGAACCTTGTCAAGCTCGGCTTGTCCACAGACGCAAAGTACCATGTTGTCGGGATTGTAAAAGGCGCGGTGGCAACGGTAGAGGGTCTCGGGGGTGATGGTGAGAATAGAGGGGACGGTACCGGCGATGTCGATGCGGGCGCTGTGCTTTTCGTAGAGCCCCTGGAGCATGCCGTATTGCAGGGCGTTGTAGGGGTCGTCCTCGCCCATACGGATCTCCTGGGCAATGATTCCTTGCTCCTTTTTGACGTTTTCCTCGGTAAAATAGGGGGAAAAGACGGAGCGAAGCAGGATGTCGAGGGAGGCGTAGACCTCGTCGACGCAGGAAAAGAGGTAGGCGGTGGAGCAAAAGCCGGTGTAGGCGTTGGCATTGGCGCCGGTACGAGAGAACTTGACAAAGGTATCCTCGCCGTCCTCGTTTTCGAACATCTTATGCTCCAAAAAGTGAGCGACGCCGTCGGGAACGGTGGTAAAATCGGATTCATCCCCTACGCGGAAGCAGTTGTCCACCGAGCCGAAGCGGGTGGCGATCAGGGCGTAGGTGGTGGTCAGCTTTTTGGAGAACAGATAGACGGTAAGACCGCTTTTATGTCGAACCACGGTATACTGCTCCCGAAGAAGCGGGGAGTGAACGGTAACGGGGTTAGGCATCGGTATCGTCATCCTCCTCTCCCGATAAGGTGCCCTCAAGAAAATAGACGGTATCGAGGGACAGCGTTTTGGCGGCCTTGGCCAGATCGTCGACGGTGACGGTGGCGATCCTGTCCCAATAGTCAAGAGGCGATTCGGTAAGGCCGATCAGCCCTCGCTTGAAATACCAGGAGATCAAGGCACTCGGCTCGTCGTACATAGCGCGGACAGAGGTCTCAATGGCCTTCTTGGCGGCGGTCATCTCCTCGTGGGAGATCTCCCCGCGGCAGCAGGCTGCAACCTCACGGAGAATGGCCGCCTCGGCCCGTTCACGGTCGGCAACCTCAATGCCGCTTGACAGGATCAGAATCCCCTTCTGCATTTCGGGGATCCCGGAGCAGTAGTAGCAAAGAGACTCTTTTTCTCTTACGTTTACGAACAGCTTTGCGGTGGGGGATCCGCTGAGCACCTCCAGCAGGAGGGTGTAGGCGGGAGCCATCGGATGTCCCGTGCGGATGGGGGTGCCGAAGCCCAGGCAGAGCTTGCCCTGCTTGACGGGGAGCTTTTCGGTCACACGGCGGGACGGCTCGGCAGGCACAAAGGGCCTGTGAGGGGGCAGGGGCATGGGTTGCCGCTTATGGCAGAGAAAGATAGACCTCACCTGCTCGGTCAGGGCCTCGCGGTCGAAGACACCCACGCACCAAATTTCAAGACGATAGGTCGTTCTTACCCGATCCAGCCGAGCCGTAAGCGTCTCGGCGGAAATTGCGGCAATTTGCTCCTCAGTCCCCGTTTCGGGAAGGGCGGAGGCGTCGGTTCGGCACATCTCCTCCCGACAGCGGAGGAGCGCGTAATGCCCCTTGTTGTTGATGCGACTGCGCACGGCGTCGATCATGACCTGCTTTTCCCCCTCGGTATACGAGGAAGACAGAAGCCCGTCCTCCCGATAGGGGTGGTAGATCATCTCGCCCATGAGGGCAAGGATCTTGGCCGTCACGTCGGTTCCTTCGGCAAATTCCTCCCGAAGTGGGGAGGAGTGAAAGCCAAAAAACTGGGTATCGCCCACCTTGCCCACCCGGGCGGAGACGTGAGAGCCGTAGAGCATCTCAAGCTCTCTGGTCAGCGCCGTCATAGTGGGAAGGCGCTCGGTGCCCCGCTTCAGGACGAAGGGGAGCAGGGCGTTCTCGGCTGCGGAATCCTCACGCATGGGGCAAAGAAAGGTGACCGACAGGCAGTTGGTCTTGAAGGTATCGCAGGGAAGCAGATTCAACGCAACGCCGCTACCCAGTTCAATTCGTTCCGGTGTCACAGTGTACCTTCTTTCGGTTTGTTCGTAGGACAATCACCCTAAGGCGATCGATTATCTCTCTTGCGGGATTCGGCGGAAGCCAAGCCCCATCGTTGGGAAAAACGAAGTTTTTCCCCATTCAAGGTTTTTGAGGATTCTTAAGGGACTTTTTTTCAAAAAGTCCCTTAAGCGGGGCCGGGGGGCAGAGCCCCCGTTCCGGCTCTTCTCTTCATTTTACCGCAAATCGGAGGAAATTTCAACCGTTATTTCAAGCAAATGGGTCTTTTTATCGAAATAAAACAAATTGTTCACATTTTTGCCGTCCAACCGATAGGAGGTGGTGTCGCCAAGAGAGGCCCGCACGGTATAGGTGGTCTCCTCCCGCGTGAAGGTAGCGGAAAAGGAGGGAAAAGCCTCCGACAGGCGGGGCGTCACGGTGAAGGAATCGGCCGAGAAGGAAAAGCCCATCAGAGACTCGGTCACCGCCAGGTAATACCAACCGGCGGCGCCGGTGTAGAGGCTCCAGCCGCACCGCCCCGGGAAGTCTGGGGAGGTGCTGACGTCTCCTGCCAGATAATAGGGCTCACCTCGATAGCGGCGGCTGCCCTCGGGGGTAGCGCAGCGTGCGGCGGGATTGATGGTACGGAGCAGGACAGCTGCCTCCTCGTGCCGTCCGATGGCGGCAAGGCCCATGGCGCCCCAAACGGCGGCGTGGGTGTACTGCCCGCCGTTTTCCCGGATCCCCGGAGGATAGGAGGCGATATACCCGGGGTCGTGCTCGCCGCTTCGGTCATAGGGAGGCGTTAAAAGCTTACATATGCCGTTTTCGCGGTCAAAAAGCCGCTTCCACGCCTTGGCAAGTCCCGACGCCGCCATCTCCCGACGCAGTCCCGTCAGCGCTGCGAAGGCCTGGGGCAGAATGTCAATGGCCTCACCGCCACCCAAGGGGGTACCGTCGCCGTAATAGGCACGAAGGAATTGCCCGTTCTCAAAGGCACGCTCACAGGCCATCCGCAGCTCGGAGGCAAGGCGGCGGTATTTGTCGGCCCCCGCCATGTCCCCGCGGGAGGCGGCGACAGGGGCAAAAGCGTCTAAAACCAGTAGCAAAAACATACCCAGCCAAACGCTTTCACCGTCTCCTTCCCCAACCCGATTCATGCCGTCGTTCCAGTCTCCTCCCCCCATCAGGGGCAGGCCGTGGCGGCCAAAGACGAGGGAGACCTCAATGGCGCGGGCGCAGTGGGAGTAGAGGGATTCCCGATAGCGGCCTTTCACCGCCGTTTCGTAGCGGTCGTGCTCCTTGTCGGACAGAGGCGGAGAGCTGAGGTAGGGGAGCTTGATGTCAAGGATCCCGTCGTCACCGGTTGCCGCAAGGTACTCGGCCACCGCATAGGGCAGCCAGAGGCGGTCGTCGGTGTAGCGGCTCCGCACGCCACGGGAAACGCCGCGAAGGATATGCCACCAGTGCATCACGTCCCCCTCCTCGTATTGATGACAAGCGGCGCGCAGGATGTGGACCTTGGCCGTTTGCGGTGAGAACCGCAGAAGGGCAAGGCAGTCCTGAAGCTGGTCACGGAAGCCGTAGGCGCCTCCCGACTGATAGAAGCCGGTTCGCCCAAGGTAGCGGCAGACCAAGGCCTGGCGGGGCAGGTAATCGTTTACCATGACGGCCAGATGCCGGTCGGGAAGGGTTACCGTCAGGTTAGGGAGGTGAGCGTTAAGATGGCGTTCGTAGGCATCGGCACAGGCCGTAAAGGCCTCTTTGGTCGCATATCGCTTGCGGATATGGGCAAGAGTCGCCTCTCCTCCTGTGGGATAGGCACCCAGAAGGAAGGCCGTCATGCCGTCAAAGTCCCGCCGCACCAAAAATCCCACGTCATAGCCGTCGTGTGATACGATGCGGGGAAAGAATTTGGTGGTATCCCCCTCGGTGACCGCCTCCACGGGACGGCTGCGGGCGATGCGTTCCCCCATCACGGGGGTAATTTGATAGGTGAGGTCATCGGAACGGCCTCCCTCAGGTAGCGAAACGGTGATCACCTTGCAGGGGAGGCGAGGGTCTACGGTAGCGGTCACGGAGTAAGCCTTCCCATTTACCGTACCGTACCATCGAGCCCCACCGTGACCGAAGACCACGCGAGAGGAGGCGGCACACAGGTCGTAGCATCCCCCTTCGGTTTGGTATAGCAGCCGCTCACCGTCAAAGTCCAGGAGATTGTCCCCGCGGAAGGGGGTGATCCGCCGTTCGTGGCAGTTTCCGATCCAGGTGTAGCCAAGGGAATTTTGCGTGACGAGCGTCCCGAAATATCCGGTGGCGTAAACGTAGGAGAGGGGAGATCGCTCAACACCCTTGACAATCTCAAAGCCCCGTTTTCGGAAGACGCCCCCAAAGACAGCAGGGTCATCTCCCGCATCGGGAGATTGAGGGAGGGCCTCCGGCGCGGTGATGATGGGGGAGACAGCGGGAGAGGGAAGAATGGCCTCACGGAGAAGGGCGTCAGGCGTAAAGTCGGCATCCAGCACGGCCGTAAGGCAAGAGACAGCGGTAAGAAGCTCCCGCTCCTCCATACCGTCAAGGGGATAGATCCCCCCGGTGTGGTGGAGCAGATAGCCCACGGCGCAGACCTCTGCCGCTTCGGTAATGGCGGCAAGGGAGGGATTCCGATAGTCACCGCAGCTCTTGTAGAGGATGACCAGATCCAAGCGAATGCCCGAGAGAGCCAAATACTTGTGAGCCGCCATAAAGTCGGTCAGGTGCCGCAGGGCAGGAGAGCCCTCCTTGGGAGGCTCGGGAAGAATCAGACACACGATAGGAAGGTCTCCCGAGATCCCGTGGCGCCACAGATCCCCGATGGAAAGGGAGCGTCTCAAGACGCAGGGCCTTGGGGGCTGATGCAGACAGGTCAGCATCAGCTCGGCGAGCTTGGCAAAGGAGGGCCGTCCCCCGCACCCCGCCAGCTTCTCCACCACCGTCCGAGACAGGCGGGAGGCGGCGTACTTGGCGGCGTTTTGCTTGCGGGAGGCTTTCAGCTCAAGGCGTGCCGCCTTCAGGGCAGTCAGGGCATCCTCCTGCCCCTTACCGACGCTGAGGAGCAGATTTCCTACGTAGCGTCCCTTGGCATGGGATTCCTTTTTGATGGCGCAGAAGGGATTGATGAGGGTGCCGCTTTTGCAGGAGAAGCCAGCGTCAAGGAGGGCTTCCACGTCGCCGTCTTGGTAGAGCAGTCCCAGAACGTCCCGTCTGGTCTCAAAGACCTCGTGACCGCCGTAGCTTTCAAGGGAGACGGCAAGACAGAGGTCAGGCCGTTTTCCATCCTTTTGGCGGCGGGTGTAGAGAATGGCTGACTCATCGTTCAGATAGGTGGCCGTTACGTGAAGATCGGCGTAGGCAGGGTGTGCATCCCGATCCCTTGCGGTGGTAAGAGAGGGCTCAAAGGTCAAAAGAGGGCAAATGGAGCGGAAGTGCCCCTCCACCTCCAAGGTCATCACGAAGGAGCGACAGCGTCCCAAGACGGACAGCGACAGTTCAGCCATCAGCTTGGGGGTATCCTTACGCCAGACCAGACGGTTTCCCGTGACGCCGCGGGAACGGCTTCCCGACAGCATATCGTACCGAACACCGTCGGCGGCAAAGAGGAAACGGGGACGGTGGGCGCGACCGAAGGTAAAGGGATCGACGGCGACGTCCACACCCATGGCCGAAAGCTTCAGAAGGTCGTCCTTGGCCACCGCCGCAAGGCCGTTTTCGGCGATCATGGCGGCGTGTGGATGGGAGGGCGGCGCCTCCGATTCCCGTAGCCATTTGGACACCTGGCCCCTGGTAAGGGGGTGGGCCTGAGGGGCTCGCAGACGGGCGTTTTGAGGGGAGAGCGGCGCGTGAATGGGAATCTTTTCCTCAAGCAGCTCGGCCGAGGAGGCGGTGTAGGGATCGGCCATAAAATCCCGAACGAAGATACCGTCAAAGCAGGCGTTGGCACAGGAGAGCAGGCTCATGCCCATGTGATGGGACATATAGGAGCGAATGACGGCGTGTCCGTTGCCCACCCGGGAGGGGGTAAAATCGATGGCCTCGTAGAAGCCGTAGGGGCCGTACATGTCCAGTTTTTTCAGCTGCTCCAGGTTGTCCAGGACCTCACCCGGGCAGATCTTCAGACAAAGAAAGGAGGCGTAGGGTGCGATGACGTTATCCCGATGAAGCCCACGCTTCAAGCCCAAAGAAGGGGTGCCCACCGCCTTGTACTGATAGTTCATGTCGGCGTCGAAGCGGTAATATCCGCACTCGGAGCGGCCCCAAACGCCGTGTGTGGCGGCGATCCGTTGCTCACGGACGGCAAAGGAGAGGGCCTCGTAGCTTAACGATCCGAATCGGGTGGGGAGGAGCAGGGCGGGCATGAGATATTCAAACATGGTTCCCGTCCAGGAGGCAAGCCCGAGGTAGCCCTCCCGCCCGATGAGAATGCGGCCCAGGCGGTTCCAATGGTCCCGAGGCACCTGTCCCGTAGCAATGGCAAAGTAGGAGGTGGTGCGAGCCTCACTCATAAAGAGGTCGTAGCAGCCCTCACCGGGATGGTCCTCCGCCGTGTTCAGGCCAATGCGGAAAAGCTTTTTTCTCTCATCGTAAAGGAGGGAAAAATCCGCTCCGTCGATGAGGGACCGCACCTGCTTTTGCAGATCGGCAAACCGCTGAGTACCGTCGTCAAGACGGGAAAGTCCCCGGGAGAGTGTCACAAGACAGGTCACAAAGTTACCGGAATCGACGGTGGAAACGTAGGGCGCCCCCAGAATGGACAGGTCCTCGGTGCTGTACCAGTTGTAGAGATGCCCGTTCCATTTTTGCAGACGGTCCACGGTGGTGAGCGTTTTTTTCAGCCGTCCCAGCAGCTCGTTCTTAGAGAGGAAGCCAAAGGCCTCGGCCGCCATACAAGAAAGGAGGTATAGGCCGATGTTGGTGGGAGAGGTGCGATGGGCGGTCACCTCGGTGGGGGAGAGCTGAATATTATCGGGTGGAAGGTCGTTGTCCTCTTGGGACACGTGATCGGCAAAGAAGCGCCATTGATCCCTGGCGTAAGCCTGAATGGTCGCCTTATCCTCTTTTCGGATCTTGGGTGCAGGAGAGAAGGGCTTGCCGATCCGATAGGCAAGAAAGGGAAAGCAAAGCCATAAAAGCCCTAACCCCCGTCCCGGCAGATCGGGATAAAACACTACGAGCGCCAGACCGAAGAGGAGGGAAGGAAGCATACGGTAGAGATAGAGGGATAAGCCCTTCATACCCTGCTCCGCCTCGGAGGCCGTCTTCCATTCCAGCATCCTCTTGCGGGAGAAAAGCATCCGATACCCGGCGCGGAGCACGGCGTCGGCGTTCATGACTGCGCTTTGCAAAAGTGAGGAAAGGGAATAGAGGAGGTTACCGAGGGCGTGCAGCATCCCCGGCAAAACAAAGGAGAAGAACCGCCGTCCGCTGAAGCGGATCAGACGGATCACGGAAAGGAGGCAGGGGAGCACAAGATAGGCCAAGGCAAGGTGGAGAGACGGCTCGGCTACCGACTCGGGGGCAAAGAGACAGAGAAGGATGGCGAGAGCCGATGAAACCGGCACCAGGGCGCGTCTTACGTTATCGTAGATCTTAAATTTGGAGAGCCGCGAGATGGGATTACGGTAGAGAGCCCCCTGACTGTCCTGCACGTAGCGTCCCGTGAAGGCTAGGGCCTGGACGTCGCCGCGGATCCATCGATGGGATCGGTCAAGACAGGTAAGCGGGCTTCCCGGCAGATCGTCGGTGAGAGGGAGATCGGTCAGGGCACCGGCCCGCAGGCGGCTTCCCTCCAGAAGGTCGTGGCTGAGGACGGCGCCGTCGGGGAATTGGCCGTCGATGAGGGCAGAGAAGGCGTCCACGTCAAAGATGCCCTTTCCGCAGAAGATTCCCTCATCAAAGAGGGTCTGATAGGTCTCGTAGGCAGCGGAGGCATAGATGTCGGTGCCGCCGTTGCCGGCCGACAGGACGGCAAAGGGGGTCCTCTCGGTAGAGGCAAGGGACGCCTCCATGCGGGGCTGCAGAATGGCGTGACCCTTCACCACGATGCCGTTTTCAAGGATGGGCCGATTGGCGGGGTGGAGCATGGCTCCCACCATATCCCGTACCGCCCCGCGGTAGAGACGGGTGTCGGAGTCCAGGGTGATGACGTAGCGAATGGTGTCGGGGATGTCCCCGCCGCAGAAGGAGACGATGGTCGTCTCACCGCCCCGTAGGAAGCGAGTCAGCTCAATGACCGCGCCACGCTTGCGCTCCCATCCCATGTATTTTCCTTCGGTGGGGGCAAAGCGGCGCCGACGGACGAAGAGGTGAAGGGAACAGCCGTAGGCTTGGTTGAGAGCATCCATGGCCTCCCGTATCTGAGAAATGGCGGTCTCATCCCCTGCCGTTTCGGCCGTATCAGCCTCCTTCAGGTCGCAAAGAAGGCCGAAATGAGCATGGGGATCCCGATTGGCAAAGTAGCAGTTTTTCAGCTTTTCCACCAGGGCAAGGTCGTCCTTCCGACCCGTTAAGAGGGCGGTAATGACCGTAAGGGTGGCGGCGTGGGGAGGAAGCGCATCCAGCTTTTTTCGCGGAATGGGGCGGACCCTTACCAAATAGGAGAACAGCAGATCTCCCACCTGCTTGGCGGCCTCCGACAGAGGGAGAAGCAAAAAGAGCCAAATGGCCGGAAAGCGGCAAAGGGCCAGCGCCCCTGCGGAAAAAAGCAGAAACAGCATGGCCAATATCGGGAAATAGAATCGTGACGCTGGACGCTTTTCCTGACCGAGCAGCTCTCCTGCCGAAAGGATGCCTGCCGCTTCTGCCTCGGTAATGGCAAAGCGCTTGGCGTAGGAGCTGACGCGACGACGACAGAGATCGCGGGTCACCTCGTCGCAGCCGGCAAAGTGATCGTTTGCCGATAAGATCCGTTCGGCCTCCGACAGACGGAGGAAGAGAAGGTCGATTTCGATGAAATGGAGGTTTTTCAGGTACTCCACCGTGTCGCAAAGGGCCTCGTCGGAACGGACGGGGAGCGCCAGCTCCTTAACGGCCCAGACCGTGGCGTAATCGTAAAACAACGAAAGCTCACGGTAGGAATAGCTTCCTCCCATGGCCTCAGCGATGGCGTCGACGTCGGTGAGACGCCGGGGAGACACGGCCCGTCCCACGGCTTCAAAAAAAGTGGGGAAACGGATCCGCCCGCCTATGGCACGACCGGCCTTGTCGGTGTAACCGAGAAGGAGGGAGAAGAGATCGGAATCGGCATAATATTTTTCCAGCTTTGCCACGTTTGCTTTGAGATCGAATTTTCGGTAATCGGTCATACTATCGCCCTTGTGAAAAGATTTTTCCATAGTATCGGCGTTTTTTCGTTGATTATGTAACGGAAGGCAAAACCGATGGAAAAAGCCGCCATCGGACGAACCGATGGCGGCGTGAGGAGTTCAAATAAGCAGGATGGAAAAGAGAGAGTATACCGACGGTATGGGGCTTGTTATAGGGAATCCGCCACCGTCACGCTGTCCAGCTTGTCAGCGATGAGCATATTGATCTCGTCGAAAACACGGTTAAAGTAACAAACGCATCCCCCCTGCTCCCCGTCGTGACGGCAGACGAAATCCTCCGACAGACAGCGGGAGATGACCAGAGGACCCTCCACGATCTCCCAAATGGTACGGAGGGTGATGGTATCGGCGGGACGGGACAGCTCGTAGCCACCGTTTGCCCCCTTGTAGGAGGTAACGACACCGCCCCCTACCAGCTTGCCGAGAATCTTCAAGGTAAAACGCTGGGGGACCTGGGTCAGCTCCGAGACGGTACGGGCATCGGTTACGGCGTTTCGCTTGGCAAGGCATTGCATGATGCGAAAGGCGTAATCGGTTTCCATGTTGATTTTCATGTTCTTTCCTTTTTTGGCATATACTGAAGGGCAGCTGCCGATGTATTCTACTATAATGATTATACGCCCGCGGGGGCGTTTTGTCAAGCCACAATCCAAAGCGAGGAGGACGTCCGCCATGAAAATCGAAACAGTCCGTATAAGCGCACATAACACCCCCGACGAACCGAGACGGTGGTCGGTGGCCTTATGCCTTCCCCGCTTTTCCGAGGACGTTCCGGGGTACGAGGCGCTGACGGATTTTTACGAACGACTCGCCGAGGCGGTAACCGAACGGGCAAAAGCCCTTTCCTGTACCGTTTTCTCCCACGTAAAGCTTGCCTGCGCGGAGGACAGCTTCTATTCGTTGGTGCTCGACTTTCTGTTTTTCCGCGGCAGGGATATGACAGACTGCCAACGCCTGACCGATACCCGTCGATGGGACGGGATCCTGTTGCCGCCGCCCCGACAGGTCAAGCGGCAAATTCCGCCAAGGGGCGGCTGGTACTTTGACGGGGAGAATTACGTGCTTTTTGACAACACCTTCACCCCCGAGCAGGGCGTGAGGGCAAGACGGTCCTCGTATGGCATCTTCCTTCCGGAAACGGTGTTTTAGCCGTTTTTCAGCCGAAATCGGTCAAGCCCCAAGGCAACAAGGCAGAGAAGCAGACCGACAGGCGTCAGACGAAAGACCGTGTCCCACAGGATCCCCAGAATGGGAAAAAGCGGGAAAATCCCTACGGCGACAGCGGAAAAAGCACCCGCAAGCCGACAGCGCCTTGCATAATACGTCCATAACGGCGCAACCCAGACAAGGGGCAGCGCCACCGTCCGACAGAGAAGCATCCTCGCAAGCTCCGAAGAAAAGACCGCCCCATAGGAGGCCCAAACGGCAAGAAGGAGAAACGTGCTCCCCGCCAAGGCGGCAAGCACCCGATGAGAGCGGCGTACCGTTTCCGACTTTGGTAAATAGGAAAGAAGTAAATAGGGAAGAACGGTTCCGGTAACAAGGGGGAACACGTATCCCCGTAAGACGAAGGGAAATACCGTTCTCAAGGGCAGAACGAAAAGCGCGGAAAGGGTACCAAGGACAAGCAGAAGGGCCTGCTTTCCCGTCAGCGATTTGTCGGTACCGGCGGCAAGAAGCCGCGCAAGACAAAGTCCCGCCAGCATCACCGACAGTGTGGTGACGAGACGTCCTTCCTGAAAGCCGCTTCCCCAAAAGGAGACGGCGGGATAGGTTAGAATCCCCACCGCGGCGGAGGTCAAAAGGATAACGAGAAGGAAAATATTTCCGACTCGTGTCAAAATTTTCCGATAAGCCTCCATATCGATCTTCCTTTCCTTTATTGATATCCATTTTACCGCATCGTATCCCATCCTGTCAAGAAAAAAGAAAAAAACGGAAAAAACGCGACGGGGAAACTAAAAATTGTAACACATAAATCCCACGCTGCCGTTCACAATAACTTCGGTATCCACGACAAAAAAACAAAAATACGGATAACGGAAAAGGGAACGGAAAATGGGATGAAAACGACAAGATTGCAAGGAAAACGGTTAGGAAGGCTTGCACAGCGAGCCCTCATCGTTATGGTTACACTGCTTTTGAGCCTTCCGCTGGTAACGCGGGCGGCGGAGACGGGAGAAGCCATGTCGGAGCCGGGGCATTTTCGATACGAGGGCGTTGCGCTGTGCCCCGGCGGCTGTGCCTTCGGGGTAAAATTTTCCACCAAGGGCGTCTTGGTGGTGGGGACGTCGGCGGTGAGGCATGAGGATAAGGAAGTCAACCCTGCCGAGGAAGCGGGGATCAAAGTAAAGGATATTTTGCTGGCCATCAACGGCCATGAGGTCAACGCTGTGAAGGAGGTCGGCGAGGCGGTTTCGGCAAGCAACGGACAGCCCCTCACGTTGACGGTAGAGCGTGGCGGTAAAACGAAAACACTGACGCTGACACCGGTGAAGACGCAGGAGGGCTACCGAGCCGGCATGTGGCTCAGAGACAGCACCGCAGGCATCGGTACCGTCACCTACGTTGACCCGCAAACGGGAGAATTCGGCGGCCTGGGGCACGGCATCTGCGACGTCGACACCGGTGCGCTGATGCCGATGAAGCGGGGCTCGGCCATGAAGGTGGAGATCGGCGGCGTGGTCAAGGGACAGGTAGGAAAGCCGGGAGAGATCAAGGGCTATTTTCGGCCCGAACGGTGCGGAAACGTGCTGTGTAACACCGTGTGCGGCGTCTTCGGTGTGTTCAGCGAGATTCCGCAGGGAATCTCGGAGGCCATTCCCGTGGCATCGCGCCATGAGCTGAGCGAAGGAAACGCCGAGATCATCTGCACCCTGGGAGAGGACGGCCCCAAGCACTATACGGTGGCCATCTCCAAGATCGATCGGAACGGTACCGATAACAAAAACTTTGTCATCACCGTCACCGACACGGCGCTGAAGGAACGCACCGGCGGCATCGTCCAAGGGATGAGCGGCTCTCCGATCCTTCAAAACGGCAAGCTGGTTGGCGCTGTAACCCACGTGCTGATCAACGATCCGGCGAAGGGGTATGGGATCTTCATCGAAAATATGTTGGATGCGGCGGAACTGCCGAATCTATGAGCGGCTTAGTTTAAGAATAAAAGGCAATATCACCCCGACACCAAAATGGGGAATATTGCCTTTTTTTATTGCATTATTGATTATCTTTTAAAATATTTAAGATTTGAACCTTATAATTTAAAAATTCTTTGTTGTCAGGGGTTATCTGTAACACGTAATTGATCTGCCCAAGCAACCGTGAGAGATAGTTATATGGATTTTCCGGACTCCCCATGTGCGTCAAATGCTCTTGTACACCGAATTTTTTGCAGTAAAAAACTTCTTGACGAATCTGTCTTCGATAGCTTTTTTCCGTGTTTATTTTTTCATTAACCACGATCCCCGTGACCGTCTTTTTATTTCCTCCGGTGAAGCAACGTGTCTTTCTTCTGTTTAGTATAAACCCTAATGATTTTAACTCGCCTTCAACGAATTTTATGACATTGGATTCGTCGAAGCTTCCGGAAAACGACATATCATCACAATAACGGGTATAACGGATTTTACGTTCCTCACACCATTCACCGACCGTTTGGTCAAAATCACGCATAATGATATTGGATATTACGGGGGATGTGGGTGCGCCTTGCGGGAGAGATTCACCCTTGTAGCAAAGTAAGGAAAGCAGCACCCGAATTTGTTCGGAATATTTTTTTGCAGGGAAAACCTTTTCTTTCACAAGAGAATACTTTATACTGTCAAAAAAATTGTAAATGTCAAGCTTTAAAAGCTTTTCTTTTCCAACGTGACAAATTGCGTTTTTTCTTATACTGCTTGCCGGTTTATATGCTTTGGCATAAATGGAAACCGGCTCGTATGCGAGAAGCTTTTCCGAAATGGCACGCTGTATTTTTTTTAACGGTTCGTCCGGGATAGAAAGCACTCGTATGCTTCCGTCGGATTTTGGAATGCTTTTATTGTGATAATGGGCGTTTATATTGTTGCTTGTGGCATAAAGTGTTTTTGCTGTAACGCCTAAATCGGTTTCTAATGACTGCAATTCCTTGTATACGATCATAGGTTATCTCCTCAAACAATACAAATTGTATAATGAAAGGCGCAGGAGTAAGGATATGCGACGAAAGTCGCATATAGCGCACTTGTGCGCGAATTACTTCAAGCTCTTTCATTTGAGCCTGCGAATACGAAAAGATTAACTGCCGAGAACGACTCGCTCACGGTTCGATAATAAATCGAATAACACTATTGTTTTTTTGGAGTATTGTAATGTATATACTACACCTTAATTAAAGTTTTGTCAAGTGGCAATGATTCCTCATGCTTTATTTTCCGGAAACGGCAACACCGACAATCCCGAGGAGAAGCTCATGCATTTACGGGAACAGGGCTTGCATGACTAAAACCGTCGCCTTTGCCTGATAAACATTCCCTCTGATCGCATGAAAAACAAAACGAACCGGTTCTTTTGAACCGGTTCTTTTCATATAGTAGCCTTACGGCAGTATCCTTACAGTGAAGCGATCTTGGCAATACAGCTACGGCAGAGCAGCTTGCCGCCGAAATGCGTGACGTTATCGGCGTCCCCGCAGAAAATACAGGCGGGCTGATATTTTTTCAGAATGATACGGTCGTCGTCGATAAAAATTTCGACGGCATCGCCCTTATTGTCGATCTCCATGCTTTTTCGGATTTCAATGGGAAGCACGATGCGTCCCAGCTCGTCCACTTTTCTGACAATTCCCGTCGATTTCATTGTAGGTTCTCCATTTCTTAGGGACGTTTTGGTGCGAGAGGGGCTCCCGACGCCAAAGGGGGTATGACTTGTTTCGACAACATATTACCATAAATTGTAAGTTCTGTCAACAGTTCTCAAAGGCAAAATCGGATTTTTTACAAATTGTTCACGTTACGACAAACCGAAATCAGAGGAAAGGGAGCGAGATATGGCACTCAAGGTATCGGGGATCTTAATGGCGATCTCCTTTTTGTCGGCGGCCCTTGGCGGAAGAATGGAGGCGGTATCGGAGGCAGCCCTTGCGGGCTGTAGCAAGGCGGTGACGCTGACGCTGTCCCTTTTGGGGCTCATGTGTCTCTGGGGAGGCATTATGGGGGTGGCAAGGGAAAGCGGGCTTCTTGACCGCTTGGCAAAGCTCCTGTCGCCGCTTTTGCGGCTGGTCTTTCCCGACGCCTACCGAAGCGGGAAGGGGATCCGCGAGATCGCGGCGGCCATCGTGGCCAACGTTCTCGGGGTAGGGAACGCCGCCACCCCTCTTGCCGTATCGGCCATGGAGGCCTTGGCCGAGGGACACGAGGGGGAGACGGCCAGTGACGATATGGTGACCTTCACCGTCCTCGGCACGGCCTTTCCCGCCTTCGTTCCCACCACGGTCATTGCCCTTCGGGCGGCGGCGGGGAGCCGGAACCCCTTTGATGTCTTGCCCGCCGTTTGGATCTGCTCGGTCAGCTTGTCGGTCTTTGCCGTTCTGTTGGCAAGGGGGCTGCGGCGAGTAGGAAAGCGCTCATGACGGCCTTTTCCTATACCGTCATTCCCTTGATCCTGACGGTCATGGGGCTGGCCTGTGCCTTCTCGAAAAAGGACCTGCCGGGCGCGTTTTTAAAAGGTGCAAAGGAAGGGCTGACCTCCGGCGTGGGCTTACTGCCCACCCTTGTGATCCTGATGACGGCCGTCTCGATGTTCAGCGCC
The DNA here is from genome assembly GCA_015064295.1 of Oscillospiraceae bacterium. Classification (GTDB taxonomy): domain Bacteria; phylum Bacillota; class Clostridia; order Oscillospirales; family CAG-272; genus Colimorpha_A. The sequence goes on from SVSM01000002.1 coordinate 17,937, forward strand.
GGCGGAGCGCCCGAGCTGCTATCCGAATGGCTCTCCCCCGTCATGACGAAGATCGGGATTCCACCGGAGCTGACGCCTCTTTTGATCGTCCGTCCCCTGTCAGGAAGCGGCTCTACCGCCCTGTTAAATGAGCTTTACGAGGCCCATGGTCCCGATAGCTTTGTAGCCAAATGCGCCTCGGTGCTGACGGCCTCCTCCGATACGCTGATCTACGTAACGGCCGTCTATCTGTCGGCCGCGGGGGTGAAAAAGTCCCGTCACACCGTGCCCGCCGCCATTCTTGTCATGTTGCTCGGTATCGTACTGTCCTGCTTTTTGGTGCAGGCGCTGGGAATATAAAAACCCTGCGAAGGGCGTAAGCGCTTCGCAGGGCGTTTCTCTTTATTTTTTTACGTGAACGTCCAGCTGAGGATAAGGAATATCAATGCCGTTTTGATCGAAGAGCACCTTGATCTGCTCGGTAAGATCAAACTTCACGTCCCAGTAGTTCTCGGCCTTGCACCAGACGCGGACGGTGAACTGCAGAGAGGAATCGGTCAGCGCCGTCATACGGACGAAGGGGGCGGGAGCTGTCAGGACCGATTGGTGAGCGGAAAGGGTCTTTAAGATCAAGGCCTTTGCCTGCTCGGCATCGGTGCCGTAATCGGCGGTAAAGACTAAATCCACCCGGCGGTTTTCCTCACGGGAGTAGTTGGTGATGATGGCGTTGGTCAGGGTGGAATTGGGGATGGTCACGTGGCGGTTATCGGGGGTGATGAGGGTGGTGTAGAAGATACCGAGATCCGAAACCGTGCCGCCCACGCCGTCAGTCTCCACGTAGTCTCCCAGCTTCAGAGGCTTAAAGATCAGCAGCATGATACCGGCCGCCAGATTGGACAGGGATCCCTGAAGGGCAAGGGCAATGGCGGCACCGGCCGAGCCGACCACCGCAATGACCGAAGCCATGGGAACGCCGAGTATCGCAACGAGGATCACGATGAGCATAACGTGAAGGGCGACCTTGGTGATGCTCATGAAGAACTGTCTGGCGGTGGGATCCAGGGGGTGCTTGTCGCTTCCCTTGGGGAAGTGCTTGAGAGCAAATTTGATCAAAGCGCGGCCGATGATGAGGACCAGCAGCGCGCCGATCAGCTTTAAGGCAATATCAAAGCAAACGTCGGACACGGTGTCCCATAAGGTTTTCCAATCCATACAAACGTTACCTACTTTCGAATGGCAAAAATCGGGAAAAGAATGACTTTCGGCCCTGGGGTTATGTAAGGGCTTTGAGGATACAGTCTGCCGTGGCGCGGTTGTTGGCCATCGGCACATCGTAGACCTGAGCGATACGGAGGAGGGCCTTGACGTCGGGGTCGTGAGGCATGGCAGTCAAGGGATCGGAGAAGAAGATGATGACATCGATCTCCCCTACGGCGACCCGAGCGCCGATCTGCTGATCGCCTCCCAGAGGGCCGCTTAAATAGGCCTTCACAGGAAGACCGGTGGCCTCGCTGATCTTGCTCGCCGTAGTGCCGGTTCCGCAGAGAAAATGATGGGAGAGGATCTCCTTATTTTTCTCACACCACGCGATCATGGCGGGCTTCATATTATCGTGAGCGATGAGTGCAATACGCTTGGCGGCGGTCATGACTTACTCCTTTTCGGGGTCGTTGGACTTGGTCAGCTTGTGAAGCATCAGCTGCTTCACGTCCCAGAGCTTGGGAGAGAGGTCAACGTAGTAGTTGTGAGGATTCTCAAAGCGCTTGACCTCGTCCCACTGCAGCTCCAGCTGCTCGGCGCAGTAGCGGCGGATCTCGGCGGTAGAAGGGGACTCGTAGACGCAGACGCCGTCACGGAAGATGGGCTTCAGCAGCTCAACGGCCTCAAAATCGGTGAGCGTCTTGGCCTTCCAGGTATAAATGGGATCAAAGATGGTAAGAGGCTTGGAGGTGTCCACCGTTTCGTCGTGAACGGTGATATAATCGGCGATTGCCTTGCCGGTTTCCTTCTCGATCAGGCGGTAGACCTTCTTGAAGTGAGGGGTGGTGACCTTTTCGGGGTTTTCGCTGATCTTGATCTTAGGCAGGATGTTGCCCTCCTTGTCCTCCACGGCGCAGAGCTTGTAGACGCCGCCGAAGACGGGGGTGCTCTTGGAGGTGATCAGCCGCTCGCCCACGCCGAAGGCATCGATCTTGGCGCCCTGCTTTAAGAGGTCGCGGATGATGTACTCATCCAGCGCGTTGGAGGCCACGATCTTACAGTCGGGAAGTCCGGCATCGTCCAGCATCTTTCTGGCCTTGCGGGAGAGATAGGTAAGGTCGCCCGAATCGATACGGATGGCGCACTTGGTGATGCCGTTGGCCTTGAAGGCGCGGATGGCGTTGGGCACGCCGGAGGTCAGGACGTTGTAGGTGTCCACCAGCAGGGTGCTGGCGGTGGGATAGAGCTTGCAATAGGTATCAAAGGCTTCGTATTCCGAATCGAACATGAGGACCCAGGAGTGAGCCATGGTGCCGGTGGCGGGAACGCCGTGGCGCTCCTCGGCGATGGCGCAGGCGGTGCCGGCGCATCCGGCGATGTAGGCGGCTCTTGCGCCCAGAATGGCACCGGAGGGGCCTTGTGCGCGGCGGGAGCCGAACTCGCTGATAGCCCGTCCCTCGGCGGCGCGTACGATACGGCTGGCCTTGGTGGCGATCATGGATTGATGGTTGAGAGTCAGGAGCACAAAGGTCTCGATAAACTGGGCCTCGATGGCGGGTGCCCGCACCGTCATGATCGGCTCACCCGGGAAGACCGGAGTACCCTCGGGCACGGCGTAGATGTCTCCCGTGAAGCGGAAGGTGCGGAGATAGTCAAGAAAACGCTCGTCAAAGCAACCCTTGGAGCGGAGGTAGGCGATATCGTCCTCGGTGAAGGTCAGATCCTTGATATACTCAATGACCTGCTCAAGACCGCAGGCGATGGCAAAGCCGCCGCCGTCGGGATTTTGGCGGTAGAACACGTCAAAATAGGAGATCTTGTCCTGAAAGCCGGTTAAAAAGTAACCGTTTCCCATCGTCAGCTCGTAGAAATCAAAGAGCATGGTGTAATTTTCGCGCAAGTATTTCATGGTAAACCTCCAAGGCAATGGTCAGCGTTTGATTTGAATGTATTCGCGGATGCGAAGCGGGACACCGCAGGCATCGGCGATGGCTTGACAGTCGGCCAGCTCGGTATCGGGGATGGTCCCCCGCACCACCGAGAAGACGACGGAGGGGGCGATCTCCTTGACACGTTTCGCAAAGGTTAAGAGAGCCGAGAAGGCCTCGGTTCCGTAGCGGGAACGGCAAACGGCCTGATAACCGTCGGGCGTGGCGGCGTTTAAGCTGATCGAGATGACGTCAAGCAAGCCGGCAAAATCGGGCGCGGTATTCCGTCCGGCGATGAGATCGGCCTGCCCGTTGGTGTTGAGACGGATGGGAAGGGAGGGGAAGCGGGCCTTCAGCTCACGGCAGACGAAGAGCATATCGTCCAGCCGCTCGGTGGGCTCGCCGTAGCCGCAAAAGACCACCGCCTCGTAGGCAAGAGGATCCTTGGCTAAAATATCGTCAAGAATCTCCTCCCGTGTCGGCTCCCGCTCAAGCCAAAGGTTGTCGGCATAGAAGCCGTCCGCTTGAGTACGGACACAAAAGCCGCAGCGGTTGGGACATCGGTTGGTGATATTTACGTACAGAGACGTTCCGTAGGAATAAGCAATGGTCATGGCGTTACGGTAAGACCGGTCTTGGGAAAGAGCCGGGCGGTGTTGGTCAGGGTTTGTTTCGCCAATGCCTCGGGAGAAACGCCCCGAAGCTCGGCGGCCTTTTCCAAGGTCAGGCGGAGATAGCTCGAATCGTTTCGTTGACCGCGATAGGGGTGAGGCGTCAGATAGGGGCAATCGGTTTCAATGAGAATGCGGTCATCGGGAATCGTGGGGACGATAGCGGCAAGACGGGAGGCATTCTTGAAGGTGATCACCCCCGAAAAGGAGATATACCAGCCCCGCCTCACAAGCTCGGCCGCCGTTTCGGCGCTGCCGCTGAAGCTGTGGAAGACACCGCGAGCGTTGGGATGCTGAAGCACGACGTCAAGGCAATCGCCGTGGGCGTCGCGGTCGTGGATGATGACGGGGAGGGACAGCTCCTCGGCCAACGTCAGCTGACGGTGGAACCATTCCTTTTGAAAGTCCTTCCGTTCCTCGTGCCAGTGATAGTCGAGGCCGATTTCGCCAATGGCCACCGTCTTGGGGTGGGCGGCCATGGTGCGGATCTCCTCAAAGGCCACATCAGGATCGTCAAGCTCGTAGAGGTCGGAGGGATGAAGCCCCACGGCGGCGAAGACCGTATCAAAGGTCTCCGCGATGGCCAGGGATTCCCGGCAGTTCCGCGGTTCGGTACCCACGTTGATGAGATAGCCCACGTCTCCCGACAGGATCTCGGCGATGCGGGCGTTTCGTTCCGTCTCATCCCCGAAGGCACGGTCGTTGTAGTGAGCATGGGAATCAAAGAGGATCATCTTACGCGCTGGCCGAGGGGGGTATCGTCGTCGAGGAAGACGACCTTGATCTTGTCGCCCTCACCGGAGGCCAGGATCATACCGTTGCTTTCGACGCCGCAGAGAACGGCGGGCTTCAGGTTCGCGACCACGATGAGCTTTTTGCCAATCAGATCCTCGGGCTTATAGCATTTGGCAATGCCGGAGGCCACCTGACGCTTCTCATAGCCAAGGTCAAGCTGCAGCTTCAGCAGCTTCTTGGCCTTGGGAATGGGCTCGCAGGCGATGACCTGAGCCGTGCGGAGCTCAACGCCCATGAAGTGGTCGATGGCGATCTCACTCTCGCAGTCCTCGGGCTTGGGTACGGCGGGCTCCTTGGGAGCGTTCATGGCTGCCAGCTTTTCCAGCGTCTCCTTCTCGTCAAGACGGGAGAAGAGCACCTTGGCTTCACCGATGGGCCGGCCGCTGACAAGCCCGCCGAAGGCGTAATCGTCACAGGCCGTACCGATCTGGGCAAGGATAGCCCCGGAGGTTCCGGGCATGAAGGGCTCCACCATGACGGCGCCCACGCGAATGGTTTCGAGCAGGTTGTAGAGCACGGTACCCAGACGGACGGTGTCGCCGTTCTTGGCCAGCGTCCAGGGGGTGGTCTCATCAATATACTTGTTGGCACGGCGGAAGAGGCCGAAGACCGTCTCCACGGCGTCAGCAATGCGGTAGGCGTCCATCTGGGCCACCATGTCGTCGTATGCCTTCTTGACACAGACCTTCAGGTCAGCGTCCACCTCGTTCTCGGCGTCGGGGGCGGGAACGATGCCGCCGAAGTACTTGGTGGTCATGGCCAGGGTGCGGTTAACAAGGTTACCGAGGTTGTTGGCCAGATCCATGTTGTAACGGGCGATGATGTTGTCGAAGGTAATGCTGCCGTCGTTGAGATAGGGCATCTCGGCCAGCACGTACTCGCGGACGGCGTCGACGCCGATCACGTCGGCCAGGTCGTCGGCGTAGATAGAGTTGCCCTTACTCTTACTCATCTTGTCGGCGCCGATGTTCAGCCAGGGATGGCCGAAGACCTTCTTGGGCAGCGGCAGATCGAGAGCCATGAGAATGATGGGCCAGTAGATGGTGTGGAAGCGCATGATGTCCTTGCCGATGATATGAACGTCGGCAGGCCAGTTCTTCTTGAAGAGATCGGTTGCGGGCTCCTCGGGATTGTAGCCGAGGGCGGTGATATAGTTGGAGAGGGCGTCGATCCAGACGTAGATCACGTGCTTGTCGTCGAAGGTGACGGGAACGCCCCACTTGAAGGAGCTGCGGGAGACGCAGAGATCCTGAAGACCGGGCTTGAGGAAGTTGTTGACCATCTCCTTCTTGCGGGCCTCGGGCTCAATGAACTCGGGATGATCATCAATATACTGCATCAGACGGTCCTGATAGGCGCTCATACGGAAGAAGTAGGACTCCTCCTTCATGCGCTTGACCTCACGGCCGCAGTCGGGGCACTTGCCGTCCACCGTCTGGGTGTCGGTCAGAAACGCCTCGCAGGGCTCGCAGTACCAGCCCTCGTATTCGCTCTTGTAGATGTCGCCCTTGTCGTAGAGCTTCTTGAAAATAGCCTGAACGGCTCTCTCGTGATAGTCGTCGGTGGTGCGGATGAACTTGTCGTAGGAGGTGTCCATCAGATCCCAGATCCGCTTGATCTCGCCGGCAACGCCGTCCACGTATTCCTTGGGCGTAATGCCTGCCTCGGCGGCGCAGTTTTCAATCTTCTGGCCGTGCTCGTCGGTACCGGTGAGGAAGTAAACGTCGTAGCCCTGCTTTCTCTTGTAGCGGGCAATGGCGTCGGTCATGATGATCTCGTAGGTGTTGCCGATGTGAGGCTTACGGGAGCTGTAAGCAATGGCCGTGGTAATGTAAAATCTTTCTTTCATAGTTATACCTCCTATTGGGCCAAAGGGCTCCGCCCTTTAAAACCCGCTTAAAAACTTCTTGAAAGAAGTTTTTAAGAATTTCAAGAACTTTAATCAGCGGAAATCTTTGATTTCCGCGGGGATTTCATGGTGATGAGTCATTCTTAGACTCTTGAATTGGTAAAAATCGTTGCATGATATAAATGCATACGATTCTCTTGGGAAAAACGAAGTTTTTCCCGTCCAAAAGTTTTTGGGGTCAAGGGGAATTTTTTCAAAAATTCCCTTGTGGGGCGCGGGGCAACGCCCCGCTATCCGTTTCCTTCTCAATCACCTCGATCATGGCGGCGACAGCGCCCTCGTCATGATCGCAAAGGACGCGGTCGCATAGCGCCTTGACGGCATCGATGGCATTGGACGGGCAGAAGGCCACGTCGGCGCTTTTCAGCATATCGATATCGTTTTCAAAGTCACCGATGCAGCAGACGATAAGATCGTCAAGCCCCCGCGCGGCGTAGTATTCTCGTAGGATAGCGATCATATTGCCCTTGGTAACGGTTTTGTCTACCGCCTCCACAATGGAATGCCAGGAGCGAAAGACGTTATACCGGTCGCCGTAGGCAGCCCTCATATAATCGCGGCAGGCAAGGACCTGATCGTGGGAAGGAGAGTGAAAGCGCATCTTCCGCCAGCGATCGCCCCGCACCTCGTCGGGGGTAAGATCCTGCTGCATAACGCCGTCGTCGGCGTAGCAGACGAAATCCATGTCGGGGAAGCGGGCGAGAATATCCTTGGCTGCACGGCGGGCAAAGACCCCGTCAAAGAAAAACTCTTTTAGAACGGTGTCGTTCAGGGGATCGTAGAGCACGGCGCCGTTGCTCATAACGACGGGCGCGTTGGCTACGTAGCGAAAATCGGGGTAGAGCTCCGCCAAAACCGAGGGCAAACGCCCGGTGGAAAAGGTGAAATGGCCGCCGAGGGCTTTGAAGCGCTCGATCGCCTCCAAATTCCGCGGGACGATCCGGCCGTTCTTTCCGGCAAAGGTGCCGTCAAAATCGCTTAGGATCAGGATATGCTCGAAGGGCTTATGCAAAGGTCAAACCTCCCAAGAGGCGAAGCGCCTCGGTAAAGAAATCGGGCAAGGGCGCATCAAAGCGCATGACCTCACCCGTTTTGGGGTGAACGAAGGAAATGGTCTTGGCGTGAAGGCACTGGCCGCGGAGGAGCTCCTCGTGAGAGGTCTCAAACCTGCTCCGCCCCCCTCCGTAGACGGTGTCGCCGAGAAGGGGATGGCCGAGGGAGGCCATGTGAACGCGAATCTGATGGGTACGACCGGTTTCCAGCTGGAGGGCCACGTGATCGGCGCCGTTCAGCTGCTCCAAAACACGGTAATTGGTGGCTGCTTCGCGGCCGCCGGCCACTACGGCCATTTTTTTGCGGTCGTTGGGGTGGCGGGCGATGGGCTTGTCGATGCGACCTTGCTCCTCACGGAGGTGGCCGTTCACGATGGCACGGTACTGTCTCTCAAAACGATGGGAAGCGATCTGCTCGGCCAGGGAAAGATGGGCCTCGTCGGTCTTGGCGACCACAAGAAGGCCGCTGGTATCCTTGTCGATGCGGTGAACGATGCCGGGACGGATGACGCCGTTGATCCCAGACAGACTGTCGCCGCAGTGATAGAGGAGGGCGTTGACCAGGGTTCCCGAGGGATTTCCCGCCGCAGGATGGACGACCATGCCCTTTTCCTTGTTGACCACGAGGAGAGAATCGTCCTCGTAGACGATGTTCAGGGGAATATCCTCCGGCTCGGCCCGATCGGGGACAGGCTCGGGAAGCACCGTCTCCACCTCGTCGCCTTCACGGAGACGGTAGTTTTTGGGGACGACGCGGCCGCAGACGGTGACGTTTCCGTTTTCTGCCAATTTGGCAGCGGCGGAACGGGTGAGTCCCTCCCGTTCCGCCACAAAGACGTCCAGTCGTTTGCCGACGTCGCTTACGTCGATCATGAGTTGCCGCCGTCGGCGTCGCCTTCGGCGGGGGAAGGGGCGGGAGCCGTGACATTTGACGGCACCGCATCGGCCTTTTTCTTGGGAGAAGAGTCCTCCCAAAGGAAGCTTCGGTCAATGAACAGCAGATCCAAGACGGCAAGGAAGGCGCCCACCGTAACGAAGCAATCGGCTACGTTAAAAACGGCAAAATCCACGAACAGAAATTCGAAGAAATCCACCACGTATCCGTTAAGGATACGGTCGATCTGATTGCCGATGCCGCCGCCGGCGACCATGGCAAGAGACAGGCCAAGAAGGGGCGGAACGGTCTTGCGGCACTTGATGAGATAAGTGAGGATCCCAAGGATAGCCGCCGTCGACAGGATGATGAAGAACCACCGCTGACCCTTCAGCATACCGAAGGCGGCGCCGGTGTTCTCCACATAACGGAGTCCCAGGATTCCGTCCAGCAGGACGGTGGACGAGATGGGCATCAGATCCCTGACCGCCAGATACTTGGTCCACTGATCCAGAGCAACGGAGCCGACGACAATGACAGCCCAAAGAATTAACTGCATGGATGGTACCTTTCCGAAAAAGCGAAATAGGAGATCAGAGTCCGAGAACGGTCATGCAACGCCGGCAAAGGAAGCCGCTGCCGTCGTCGTGGCCATCTTCGGCGAACTTCCAGCAACGGACGCACTTGCAGCCGTCGGCGGGAGCCACCTCGATCTTGTCGGTGTCGCCGAGGGTGACGGTGACGCCCGAGACGATGAAGACGGTCTCCAGCTCGTCTCCGAAGCCGGTGAGAAGGTCAAACTTCTCCTTGTCGGAAACGGTCAGAGCGATCTTGGCGTCAAGGGACTTACCGATCTGCTTGGCGGCTCTTGCCTCCTCCAGGGCCTTCATGACGTCATCACGAAGGGCAAAGAGGCGGTTCCAACGGGCCTCAACCTCCGGGAAGCGGAGGTCATCACGGTAGGCAGGCATATCGTTGAGCATGACGTGGCGGGTATCGTCGGAATCGAGGTGGGACATGGCAAGCCACGCCTCGTCGGCGGTGAAGGCCAAAATGGGAGCCAGCAGGCGCACCAGGGAGGAGAGCATGACGTACATGGTGGTCTGAGCGGCGCGGCGGCCTCTGCTGTCCTTGGCCTCGGTGTAAACCCGGTCCTTGGTGATGTCCACGTAGAGCTTGGAAAGCTCCACGGTGCAGAAATTGCTCAGCTCGTGGCAGACCACGTGGAACTCATAGTCGTTGTAGGCATCGCGGACGGTCTTGACCAGCTCGTTCAGACGGGAGAGAGCCCACTTGTCGATCTCGGGGAGCTCGGCAAAGGGAACCATGTCGGTATTGGGATCAAAGTCGTCCTCGGCGGTGCCGAGGTTGGCCATGAGGATACGGACGGTGTTGCGGATCTTGCGATAGACCTCCGAGAGCTGCCTAAAGATCTCGGTGGAGCAGCGCACGTCGGCGTGATAATCGGAGGAAGCGGCCCACAGGCGGACGATGTCGGCGCCGAAATCCTTAATGAGATCGGCAGGATCGACGCCGTTGCCGAGGCTCTTGTGCATGGCACGTCCCTGACCGTCCACCACCCAGCCGTGGGTGAGGACCTGACGGAAGGGAGCACCCTGATCGAGAGCACCCACCGAGGTAAGCAGGGAGGACTGGAACCAACCGCGGTACTGGTCGGCACCCTCCAGATAGACGTCAGCCGGCCACAGGTCGGGAGTATCCTTCATGAGGGAAGCAAAGTGGGTGGAGCCGGAGTCGAACCAGCAGTCGAGGGTGTCGGTCTCCTTGTCGAAGGTCTTACCGCCACAGTGGGGGCAGGTGAAGCCGTCGGGCACCAGATCCATGGCGTCCCGCTCAAACCAGACGTTGGAGCCGTGCTCGTCAAACAGGGCAGAGATCTTTTCAATAGAAGCAGGGGTAGAAACGGGCTTACCGCAGTCCTTGCAGTAGAAGACGGGAATGGGCAGGCCCCAGCGACGCTGACGGGAGATACACCAGTCGGCGCGCTCGCGGATCATGCTGACCATGCGATCCTCGCCCCAGGCGGGATACCATTTTACGTTTTCGATGGCCTTGATGGCCTGTTCCTTGAAGGATTCCACCGAGCAGAACCACTGAGGGGTAGCACGGAAGATGATGGGCTTCTTGCAGCGGTCGTGATGCGGATAGGAGTGCACAATCTCCTCGGAAGCAAAGAGGGCACCCGAGGCCTTCATGTCCTCAAGGATCACGGGGTTAGACGCCTCGGTCTTCATACCGGCGTATTTGCTGGCGTAATCGGTGTGGCGGCCGTAGTCGTCCACCGGCACCACCAGATCCATGCCGTAGCGCATGCAGGTCTGATAGTCGTCGGCACCGAAGCCGGGAGCGGTGTGAACGCAACCGGTACCGGAGTCCATGGTCACGTATTCGGCGTAGACCAGGCGGGAGGTCTTATCGAGGAAGGGATGCTGAGCCAGCATATTCTCAAAGAAGGCGCCGGGGTAGGTGGCAAGAACCTCGTAGCTCTCAAAGCCGCCCATCTTCATGGTCTTTTCCATCAGGGCCTCGGCCATGATGTAGGTCTCGCCGTTGTCGGCCTTGACCAGCACGTAGGTATCGCGGGGATGGAGACAGATGGCCATGTTACCCGGGAGCGTCCAGATGGTGGTGGTCCAGATGACGAAGTAGGTCTTGCTGAGATCAAACCCACCCAGCTTGCCGAGATCGTCCTTCATCTTGAACTTCACGTAAACGGAGGTGCAGGGATCGTCCTTGTATTCGATGTCGGCCTCGGCCACGGCGGTGGCACAGAAGGGACACCAGGTGACGGGCTTCAGACCCTTGTAGATAAAGCCCTTATCGAACATACGGCCGAAGATCTTAACCTCCTGAGCCTCAAAGTGACGGTCCATGGTGCGATAGGGATGCTCCCAATCGCCAAGAACGCCGAGACGCTTGAAGCCTTCCATCTGCTTCTGAATGAAGTCCTCGGCAAACTCCTCGCAAGCGCGGCGGAATTCGGGCACCGACATATCTCTGTTAAGCTTTTTCTTGGAGTTTTCGATGGCGCGCTCAATGGGCAGGCCGTGGTTATCCCAGCCGGGCACGTAGGGGGTATAGTAGCCCATCATGGCGTGGCTGCGGATGATAAAGTCCTTCAGCACCTTGTTCAGAGCGTGGCCCATGTGGATGTAGCCGTTACTGAAGGGAGGGCCGTCGTGCAGGATAAAGGAGGGCTTGCCGGCATTTCTCTTTTTGATTTCGTTATAGAGGTCCAGGGCCGTCCAACGGTCGTACATGGCGGGCTCGCGCTGAGGAAGGGCGGCACGCATCGGGAATTCGGTCTCGGGCAGATTCAGAGTCTTGGTATAGTCCTGTGTCATAAGTGTTGCCTTTCTTGAGAAGGGTTAATTCGAAACGGTTCATTCCATGAAAACGGAAAATTCAAAAAAACGGAAAATTCAAAGAAACGGAAAATTCAAAGAAACGGAAAATTCAAAGAAACGGGAAATTGAAAGAAACGGTTAATTCGGTTTTTTACCGTCGTAGACCATTTCAAATTCGTCGGTGGAGGACATATCGGAGCGGTCGTTTTCGGCGGACACGTTTTTCAGCATGCGGAGAAACTCGGCATCGTCGTCACCCATATCGTTTGCCGTCTCGTTGATGCGCTTGATGGAATCGAGGATCGAACCGCCCTCGGCGACCTCCTTGCGCTCCACGGGGAACTCGTCGGCCTCATCGCTCCACACCTCGTCGCTGTCGCGGGCGGCGGTAAAGGTTTCGGCGTCGGGGGAGACACTGAAGAGATCGTCGATGGCATCAGGGATCGGAACCTCGGCAGAGGTGGCGGGGGCAACGGCCTCGTCCTCCTCAACGGCAGACTCGGTCTCCTCCTCGTCCTGGAAGAAGGGATCCTCGGAGCCGGAGATAACGGCCTTTTTGCCGGCAAGATCGCGGCGGATCCGATCCAGGACCTCCTTGGAAAGCTCCTCGGCCTCCATTTCATCGTAGGGCTTGATCTCAACGTCGGGCGCGATCGCTTCGATCTGCTCAATGTGAGAGCGATAGCCCTCAAAGAGAGCCGCCTTAAAGGAGGCGATCTCCTGCTTGGCCTGACGGAGACGCTCGTTTTCCACCTTCACGTTGGCCTTCAGCTCGGCGATGATGCGGTCGCAGCCGGTTTTGGCGGAACGCATGATGACGTCGGCACGCTCGTTGGCCTCGGCGATGATGCGGGTGCTGGCCTTCTGGGCGTTCATGAGGGTAGCGCGGATGGCCTCCTCCTCAGTCTTGATGGCGTCCAGCTGGGCTTCGGTCAGACGGAGCTTCTTTTCCAGCTCGTCGTTGAGGCGATAGAGCTCGGTGTACTTCTCAAGGATAAAAGCGATATGCTCGTCGACCTCAACGGTACTGTAGCCGCGGAGGGACTTGGAAAATTCTCTGTTTTTCAGTTCGTGCGGAGCGATCATGGCGAAAAGCCTCCTGTTATTCTCCCGACGGAAAAGAGCGCAGGCAGAGACGGTCGGGGTACGGTCTGCCCTCTTGAGGGATCAAAGCAATGCGTGAAGGATGTACTGCGCGACGGTAAGCAGCAAAACGGCGCCCAAAAAGGAAAAGTCAATGGGCCCCTCCGCCCCGATGTTCAGACGGTAGAGGATCTTGCGGACGAAGGCCACCAGCGGCTCGGTCACGGCGTACAGGACGCGGATGAGCCCGTTATCCTCCCCCGGCATGATCCAGGAAAGAATGGCCCGGGCCAGCATGGCGTATTGAAGCAGATTGATCAGATGATAGGCCACGAAGGTGGTAAAAAAGGCCAAGCTCGTCAATCGTCCACCCCTCCTTTCGGGCAATTGGCAGAAAAAGCGAAGGAAAGCAAAAACAAAAACAAACGGCTCTGCGATCGATTCACAGTCCGTTTAGGGCAGAGCAAAAAATCAGCAAGACCGCATTGCCCCCCTGCGGGAGGCAATGCGGTTATGGCATAGATCAATACAGATCGGTGTCGTCCTGTTTGCGCGCTTCCTGAAGCTGCTCGCCCGACACGTCCACGTTCTTGGGAACGATGACGAAGGTGTTGTTGGCAACTCTCTGGATGTAGCCGTCGATGGAATAGGCAACACCGCTGAGGAAGTCGATAAGACGTCTGGCGGACTCCTTGTTGGTGACCTCCAGATTCAACACGACGGTGCGGTTGTTGAGCAGATGATCGGCGATCTTCTGCGCGGTAGCGCTATCATATTTTTCGGGCTTAACGACCTTCATTTCAAGGGCGCCGCCGACGACACCCATGGAAGACTGTCTCGACTGAACGGGCTGAGCGTAGCTTGCCGTCTGCTGAGCGGGCTGCTGAACGGCGGGCTCGTCCTCAAAATCGTAGTAGCCCTCGTCGTCGTCGTAATAATCGTCCTCCTCGGGAGGGTTGACCATACCCTTAACCTTGTCCCAAATTCCCATGTTGTGTACCTCCATACTATGTAAAACTCATTTTTTTTGCGGATCTGCGGTGTGGGCAAACCAACCCACCCTATTAAATATCATTATAACACATTTTTTCGCGTAAAGCAACGGTTTTTTCAAAAACCTTGCCGAATATTTTCACTTTTTTTTGTGCAATTCGGCAAAGAACCGTCACGTTAGCCCTTCGCGGGATACTGTCTTGCGCCGAACACAGCGGTTCCGGGGCGCACGAGAGTGGAGCCGTAGGCAGCGGCAAGGGCGTAATTGTCGGACATCCCCATGCTCAGGATCGGGTCATCACCGAAGCGTCCCTCGGCGGACAGGGCGTCAAAGAGGGCCTTGGTCCTGGCAAAGAAGGGACGGTAATCGTCAATGTTGGGACAGTGAGGGCCAATGACCATCAAGCCCCGCACGCGGATGCCGGGCAGGGAGGATACGGCGGTAAGAAAGTCGCGGACCTCTCCCTCGGGAATTCCGCCCTTGGCCTCCTCCTCACCGATGTTGACCTCGCAGAGGGTATCGGTGATCAGGCCCTTGGCCACCGAGCGGCGGGAGATCTCCTCCGCCAGCCTGAGGCTGTCAAGGGAATGGATGAGGGCCACCCGCCCCACCAGATACTTGACCTTGTTGGGCTGCAGGGTACCGATGAAGTGCAGCGAGGCACGGGATAGGTCCAGCTCGTCGTACTTGGCGAGCAGCTCCTGCACCCGGTTTTCTCCGATGGCGTTAAGACCGCATTCCCGGATGGCGAAATTGATCCATTCCACGGGGACGGTCTTGGTAGCGGCCATGAGGGTAACGTCGGTTCCCTCCAGCGCCTTGCGTATGGAATTCAGATTGTCACGGATCGAGGCCTTGATTTCCTCGGTCAGCTTATCCGACGATCTTTCCGTCATAGAGTTCCTTTCCCTTTGTGATCACGAAGTCGTTTTTGGCCAGCCACTCACCGCGATTGGGAGACGATTCGTCCCGTTCCTTCACGATGATATAGCCGTCGTATTCGTAAAGAGGCTCAATGCGGCGGAAGGCGACCTGGGAGCCCCGCAGGATGTAGACGCCGGCCTTGCCGTTAACGATGCGGACGGCCGAGGCGGGGATGCGATAGCCGGTGTAGGCCTTTTGCACCACCTGGACCGATTGGTGACGGAGATAATTGAAATTCTCCGGCAGAATATTGGTACGGAAGATCAGAACGGCGGTATCGGAGTCCACGTCGGCCAGGATACGGTAGAGATACATACTCAACGTGATACCGTCGTTATAGGGGAAGGTCACGTTGTGGTTCTTACCGGTCTCAAAGTTGTGAAGCAGGTCAGCGTCGACGACGCAGGCAGCGTACCAGGTATAGTCGGTGACCAGCTTGCCTACGGGATAGCCCTGTGTCGGGTTGTTAAAGCTTTCGGCGCTCCGATCCACGAGACGGAGGTAATCGAGGTAATCCAGGTCCTCAATATTGGCAGAGGAGAAGATATTCTCGTAACCGTCGACCACCGAATAGAAGAAGCCGCCCATGGGGCTGGTGACAGTACCCTCTGCCGTAAAGCCGGTATCGTTCAGGATGTCCAGCTCGCTCTTGAGGGTATGGATGCGGTCGTTATAATTTGCCACGGCACGGGTGATAATGCGGCGGCGGTTCATCTGGATCAGGAGGGAATCGGCGATGCCGTCGGCACCCGAAACGTCGCAGCCGTCCATCTGCTCCAGGATGTCGTAGAAATGCTTACGGATGAGGTTGTCGGTGGAGGTGGTATCGGTGCGCTTCTCGGCGTCGCTCATATTGCTTTGCTCAAGGATACGGATCTTGCGGTCCAGCTCAATGATCCGTCGGCGGACGTCCTCCGAGCCGGTAGCGGCGGGATAGACCTCAGCGACGGTGGTATGGATGGCCACCTTTTCGCCGTCACGGTGGAGATAGCTGGTATCGCCGTTTACCGGGGAAAAGAGGACCGTTTCGTTCCGCATGATCGTCACGCTCACGTTGATGGTAGATTCCTGAGTCACAAGAGTAGCGGGCATGGTCTCGATCTCGGGCTGAAAGCCTCCCGACATATGATAGAGGATATAGGCGATCAGAATGATGGAAAGCACCGCCGACAGGACGTATTTCATCACGCTTTTCAAATATTGCAGATCCATCGGAAGACTCCTTTCCTTTACATTACTTATCAGTATATCACATTACGGCGCAATCTTTAAGTGCTTTTTTGCAATGTTTACAATATCTTCAAAAATTTTCTCCCGATCCCCCTCGTCGAGGAAGAACCAGAGGGTATCGGGGTTGCGGCGAAACCAGGTCAGCTGCCGCTTGGCGTAGTGGCGGGTGTTCTTTTTGAGCAGCTCCACGGCCTCCTCGCGGGAAATAAGACCGTCAAGCCAAAGATAGAGCTCCTTATAGCCGATGGCCTGTCCAGCGGTGGAGCCTCGGTCGAGAGCGAGGGCCTTTGCCTCCTCCGCCAGCCCACCGGCCAGCATGAGGTCGACGCGGCGGTCGATGCGGGCGTATAGTGTTCCGCGGTCTTGGTAGTCAAGGCCGATGATCAGGGTGTCGTAGGGACTCTCGCTCCGTTTTGAAAGGCGATCCCATTCGGTCTTGGTCTTGCCGGTGCCGCGGTAGATCTCAAGGGCGCGGATGACGCGCTTGATGTTATTTTTGTGCATGGTGGCCGCCGCCTCGGGATCCACCGAAAGAAGCTCCTCCCAGAGCTTGTCGGGATCCTCCCTTTGCAGCTCCTCCCGAAGGCCTTCGGGAATGGTGGGGGAAAAATCGCCCACCGTCAGCACAGCGTCGAGATAGAGCCCCGTACCGCCGCAGAAGATCGGCGTCTTACCCCGCGACAGGACGTCACGAATGGCCGCCTCGGCCAGCCGCTTGTAGTCGGCGCAGGAGAA
Organism: Oscillospiraceae bacterium; assembly: GCA_015064295.1. GTDB lineage: Bacteria > Bacillota > Clostridia > Oscillospirales > CAG-272 > Colimorpha_A. Next base: position 34,679 of record SVSM01000002.1, read on the forward strand.
GGCCTCGTCGGGGGAGACGATATCGATGAGGTGATGAGGGACGCCCCGCCGTTCCTCCATGGAGGGCTTGGCTGTGCCGATGTCCATGCCGCGGTAGATCTGCATGGAATCGCAGGAGAGGATCTCTCCGTCCAGGGCCTCTGCCAGGCGCAGGGAGAGCTCGGTCTTGCCGGAGGCCGTGGGGCCAACGACGGCAATGAGCTTTGGTTTTATGTTGGTCATAACGTATCCTTTGTCCGAAGGTTTTGATGATGCCGAACGGGGTAGGGTGGATACCCGTGGCAGAAGGGTGAATCCCATCACTGCCTGCGGATCATTGAATGAGCATGGCATCTCCAAAGGAGAAGAAACGGTACCCCTTTTCGATGGCCTCCTCGTAGGTGCGGAGCATGGTCTCACGGTCGGTCAAGGCCGAGACCAACATCAAAAGGGTGCTCTCGGGGAGGTGGAAATTGGTGATCAGGGCGTCGGTGATCTTAAAGCGATAGCCGGGATAGATGAAAATTTGCGTATCGTCGGTGACGGGGTGGAGGATGCCGTTTTCGTCAGCGGCGCTCTCCAGCACGCGGCAGGAGGTGGTGCCCACGGCAATGAGGCGGCCGGTACGGTTGTTCACGATGTCGGCGGTTTCCTTCGAAACCGAGATAAACTCGGAATGCATCTCGTGATCCGCAATCTTATCCTCCTTCACGGGACGGAAGGTACCGAGACCAACGTGAAGCATGACGGGGGCGATCCTAACGCCCTTGGCGCGGATCCTGTCAAGAAGCTCCTCGGTAAAGTGGAGGCCGGCGGTCGGCGCGGCGGCCGAGCCCTCCTCCCGGGCGTAGACCGTCTGATAGCGGCTCTTGTCCTTCAGCTTCTCGGTGATGTAGGGGGGCAGAGGCATATGGCCCACGCGGTCGAGAATAGAAAAGAGGTTGTCCCCCTCGTAGGTGAATTTCAGTAAGCGATTGCCGCCCTCCACCGTTTCGAGAACCTCCGCACGCAACAGCCCGTCCCCGAATACAATGACAGTACCGGGCTTGCAGCGGCGGCCGGGACGGACGAGGGTTTCCCACACGTCCAGACCGCGGGAGCGGAGAAGCACCACCTCAATGTCGATGCCGGTGGATTCCTTAATGCCGTAGAGACGGGCGGGAATGACCTTGCTGTCGTTGACCACCAGCACGTCGCCCTCGTTCAGATAGTCGAGGATGTCGCGGAAGACGCGGTGCTCGGTCTTACCGCTGTCCTTGTGGAGCACCAGGAGCTTGGAGGAATCCCGCGGCTCGGCAGGGGTCTGAGCGATCTGGGATTCGGGGAGGTGATAGAAAAAATCCTTCGTGGAGAGGGAGGTTTCGGTTAAGGTATTTTTGATCATCGTGTTTCATCTTTCGTATGGATCTTATCTTATCCATTATAATACATTCCGAAGGGGATTTCAACCGTTTTTCGGAACTTTGCAAGAAATATCGCTCAACAGAGAGCGAAAGGGAGGACATATGAAGCCGATTCTATTTCAAGGGGTAGCCACCGCCCTGGTAACGCCGTTTTCGGACGGACGGGTGGATTACGCGGCGCTGAAGCGCCTGACGGCCTATCAGATCGATCGGGGAGCCGACGCCCTGGTGGTCTGCGGCACAACGGGGGAAGCCCCGACGCTGACGGCCATCGAAAAGCTCCGTTGCATTGCGACGGTGGCCGAGACGGCCAATCAACGCGTACCGGTCATCGCGGGAACGACGACCAACGATACCGGATATTCGGTGAAGCTGTCACGTCTTGCGGCACGGGAGGGCATCGACGGGATTTTAGCGGTAGCCCCCTACTACAACCGCCCCATGAGTGAGGGGCTGACGAGCCATTTCCTGTCGATCGCCGAGGGAGCAGAGAAGCCCCTGATCGTCTACAATATCCCCTCCCGCACGGGCTGTGAGGTAAAAAACGACACCTACGATGCCCTCGCCGACCATCCCTTGATCGTGGGCATCAAGGAGGCGTCGGGAAGCATCTCCCGTGCCTCGGAGCTGGCCGCCCGCTATGAGGGCAGGCTGGCGGTTTACAGCGGTAACGACGATCAGACCCTTCCCACCTTGGCGGTGGGCGGCAAGGGTGTTATTTCGGTGGTATCGAACCTGTTCCCCTACGAGATGCATCTGCTTTGCCGTCTGTGGGAGGAAGGGAAGACCGCCGAGTGCCTTGCCCTTCACCGCGAGCTACTGCCGCTGATGAAGGCCGTCTTTGTCGAGACCAATCCCATCCCCGTCAAGGCGGCCATGGAAGCCCTCGGCTTCTGCTCTGCCGAGGTGCGCCTGCCCCTGACGGCGGCGAAACCCGAAACCCTTGCCAAGCTGACCGAGGCCATGGCGGGACTGCTGGGATAGGAGGACGCCGAGGAAATAGGCGGGGCTCTGCCCCGCACCCTGCAGGGGAATTTCTTTCGAGAAATTCCCCTTGACCCCAAAGAACTTGGATGGCGAAAAACTGCGTTTTTCGCGGGAGGAATCAAAAAATGAACCTCGTCGATCTTTTTCGACGGGGTTGCTTTTTTTGGCAAAATATGATACACTTGTGGGGAATTTGAAAAAGGCAAGGAATCCCAATGAAAAAGAACAACGTAAAGGGCTGTCTGATCCTGGGCTTGACGGCGCTGATCTGGGGCGCGGCCTTTATTGCCCAAAGCGTGGGCATGGACTATATCGGGCCGCTGACCTTCACCTTCTGCCGATCACTTCTCGGCATGGCCGTACTCTTTCCCGTCACGCTGCTTGTGGGCAAGAAGCCCATGGGCAAGGCCCTCGGCTACGGTGACAAGAGGCTCCTGACGGCTGGGGCACTGTCGGGCGTCTTTCTCTGCGCTGCCACCGTCTGTCAACAGATCGGTATTCAGTACACCACGGCGGGCAAGGCGGCCTTCATTACGGCACTGTATATCGTATTTACTCCTGTCGTCGGTATGCTGCTCGGCAAACAGGCAGGGCTTCCCGTGTGGGCAGGGGTTCTGCTCGGCGGCGTGGGGATGTATCTCCTCTGCATGACAGGCGAGAGCGGCATGGGCAAGGGCGACCTCATCGTCTTCTTCTGCTCCATCCTCTTTACGGGACAGATCTTGGTGATCGATCACTTTTCCTCCTCGGTGGATTGCGTCAGAATGTCCTGCATCCAATTTGCCGTCTGTACCGTGCTGTCGGGAATCGCCATGCTGATCTTCGAGACGCCTGACATGGACGCCATTCTCGACTGCGCCCTCCCGATCCTTTATGCGGGCGTCATGTCCTCGGGCGTGGCCTATACCCTGCAGATCATCGGGCAGAAATACGCCGACGTGACCCCTGCCACCCTGACCATGAGCCTCGAATCGGTCTTTGCTGCCATTGCAGGTTGGATCCTGCTCCACGAGGGGATGAACGGCTCCGAGATCGTGGGATGCGTCCTGATTTTTGTTGCCATCGTGGTGGCACAGGTACCGATGAAACGCAAAAAAACCTGCCCAAAAGGGGCCAAAAAGGGCAGATAACCTGCCCGAAACAGCCCAAAAAAGTCCCCAAAGCGACCGCTTTGGGGACTTTTTTGGGTAAAAATGGGTTTGCCGATTGACAACCCTGCGTTTTTATACTATAATGAAATGTAAGACATAAGTAGGCCCCCTTTCCGGCTGAGGGGTGCGAAAAAATCGGAAAGGCCGGAGAAACGGAACCGTTATGGCACAGGATAAGAAACTCGTCGAAGCGATCACCTCCATGGACACCGACTTTGCCCAGTGGTACACCGACGTCGTCAAAAAAGCAGACCTCATCGACTATTCCAGCGTAAAGGGCTGCATGATCTACCGCCCCTATGGCTACGCCATTTGGGAAAACATTCAGAAGATCCTCGATACCCGCTTCAAGGAGACGGGTCATGAGAACGTCTATATGCCCATGTTCATCCCCGAAACTCTGCTCAATAAGGAGAAGGATCACGTGGAGGGCTTTGCCCCCGAGGTGGCTTGGGTCACCTACGGCGGCAGCGAAAAGCTCACCGAAAAGCTCTGCGTCCGTCCCACCTCCGAGACGTTGTTCTGCGAGCATTACGCCAACGTCATCAAGTCCTGGCGTGACCTGCCCAAGCTCTATAACCAGTGGTGCTCGGTGGTGAGATGGGAGAAGAACACCCGTCCCTTCCTCCGTACCCGTGAGTTCCTGTGGCAGGAGGGTCACACCATGCACGCCACCGCCGAGGAGGCCAAGGAAGAGACCATTCGTATGCTGAATATCTACGCCGACTTCTGCGAGCAGGATCTTGCCATGCCGGTGATCAAGGGCCCCAAGACCGAGAGCGACAAGTTCGCCGGCGCCGAGGCCACCTACGCCATCGAGGCCCTGATGCACGACGGTAAGGCTCTGCAGGCCGGTACCTCCCACTACTTTGGGGACGGCTTTGCCCGCGCCTTCGATATTCAGTACACCGACAAGAACAATCAGCTTCAGTACCCCCATCAGACCTCGTGGGGTGTGACCACCCGTCTCATCGGCGCCATCATCATGACGCACGGTGACGATAACGGTCTGGTGCTGCCGCCTGCCGTGGCTCCCATTCAGGTGGTCATCGTGCCGGTTGCCCAGCACAAGGAGGGGGTTCTCGAAAAGGCCGCCGAGCTCCGCGACCGTCTTGTGGCCGCCGGCTTCCGCGTGAAGCTGGACGATTCCGACAACACCGCCGGCTGGAAGTACGCCGAGTACGAGATGAAGGGCGTTCCCGTTCGTCTTGAGATCGGCCCCCGCGACATCGAGGGCAATCAGTGCGTGCTGGTGGCCCGTCACGACAGAAGCAAGGACTTCGTGTCCCTTGACACGCTGGAGCAGGCCGTTGCCGACAAGCTGGAATCGGTCCGCGCCGGACTCTTTGCCAAGGCCTGTGAGAACCGCGAAAAGAAGACCACCGAGTGTGAGACTGTCGACGAGATCAAGGAGACGTTGGCGACTAAGGGCGACGGCTTCATTCGCGCCAAGTGGTGCGGAAGCGAGGAGTGCGAGGATAAGGTCAAGGAGCTGACGGGTGTCGGTTCCCGCTGCATCCCCTTCCAGCAGGATCGCCGTACCGGTGTCTGCGTTTGCTGCGGCAAGCCCGCCGATACCACGGTGCTTTGGGCAAAGGCCTATTAAGATGGCAAAGGGGTTTCCCCTGTTTGTGCGATCATATCAGCCTTCTAAGAGGAGCTGCCGCAACTGCGGCAGCTCTTTTCTGTCAACGGGATGCGGGGACCTTTTCATAAAAATATCGATCATTGGCTTGAAATGTTCATAGAACCGTGCTACAATGATAATAACGGATCCTGTCAGCCATGTGGATGGAATCCTGAACTTGGAAGGGAGATCTCATTATGGGACTTATCAAAGCGGGCCTCGGAGCCCTCGGCGGCACTCTCGCCGATCAATGGAAGGAATTCTTCTACTGCGACGCCATGAACGGAGACGTGCTGGTAACTCGCGGCAAAAAGCAGGTCAGCGGACGCTCCTCCAATACCAAGGGACACGACAACGTGATCAGTAGCGGCTCGGGTATTGCGGTAGCCGACGGACAGTGCATGATCATCGTCGAGCAGGGCAAGGTGGTGGAGGTCTGCGCCGAGCCGGGGCAGTTTACCTACGACGCCTCTACCGAGCCCAGCATCTTTGCCGGCAAATTGGGCGAGAGCATCCTCGCCACCTTCAAGACCATCGGCAAGCGCTTTACCTACGGCGGCGACACCGGCAAGGATCAGCGGGTCTACTACTTCAATACCAAGGAGATCCTGGATAACAAGTTCGGTACGCCGAACCCCATCCCCTTCCGCGTGGTGGACAGCAAGATCGGCCTTGACGTGGACGTGTCGGTGCGTTGCTCCGGCCTCTATTCCTACGTGATTGCCGACCCCCTGTTGTTCTATACGAACGTTTGCGGCAACGTGGAGCGGGAATATACCCGTTCCGAGATCGACAGTCAGCTCAAGACCGAGTTTATCAGCGCCCTGGCCCCTGCCTTTGCCCGTCTGTCGGAGCTGGAGCTCCGCCCCAATCAGATCGCGACCCATAACGCCGCCATTGAGCAGGCTATGAACGAGCAGCTCACCAAGAAGTGGGGCGAGCTCCGCGGCCTGAAGGTCAAGTCGGTGGCCATGAATCCCGTCACCCTCCCCGAGGAGGATGCCGAGATGATCAAGAAGGCCCAGCAGGCGGCTATGCTCCGTGATCCTACCATGGCGGCGGCTACTCTTGTGGGAGCGCAGGCCGATGCCATGAAGGCGGCGGCGGAAAACGACGGCGGTGCCATGACCGGCTTTATGGGCATGGGTATGGCCATGAACGCCGGCGGCGTCAACGCTCAGAACCTTTTCACCATGGGCCAGCAGCAGGCCAAGGAAGCTCCTGCTCCCGCCCAATCGGGATGGAAATGCGCCTGCGGTCACGTGGCCGAGGGTAAGTTCTGCACCGAATGCGGCGCCAAGAAGCCCGAGGAGGGCTGGGTCTGCACCTGCGGCTCGGTGAACCGCGGTAAGTTCTGCCCCGAGTGTGGCGCCAAGAAGCCGGCAGGAGCCCCTCTCTACCGCTGCGACAAGTGCGGCTTTGAGCCCGCCGATCCCAAGAACCCGCCGAAGTTCTGCCCCGAGTGCGGCGACCGCTTTGACGAGAGTGACGTACAGTAAGAAGCATCGGGGAGGGTCTTATGCCCTCCCCCGTCTTGTATGAGTGCCATGAGTCAAGAATTACTGGAATATGAGTGCCCCTGTTGCGGGGGCAAGATCGAATTTAACAGCACCATCCAAAAGCCCCAATGTCCTTATTGCGACACCGTCTTTGAGCCGGACGCCCTGAAGGGCTACGACGAGGCGTTAAAGCGGGAAGCATCGGACGATATGCATTGGGACGCTGCCTCCCACCGTCAGTGGAGCGAGGAGGACGGCGTCGCTGTCTATACCTGCAAATCCTGCGCCGGTCAGATCGTTTGCGACGATACCACGGCGGCCACCGCCTGCCCCTATTGCGGCAATCCCGTGGTCATGGTGGGAAAGCTGGCCGGCGATCTGAAGCCCGATCTCATGATCCCCTTCCGTCTGGATAAAAATGCGGCAAAGGAAGGTCTGAGGCGGCATCTGAAGGGGAAGCGCCTGCTCCCCAAACGCTTTCGGGACGAGAATCGGATCGATGAGATCAAGGGTGTCTACGTTCCCTTTTGGCTGTTTGATGCCGATGCCGACGCCAGCGTGCGCTACCGCGCCACCCGCGTGCGGAGCTGGAGCGATTCCCGCTATCATTATACCGAAACCAGTCATTACGCCCTCTTGCGAGAGGGAACGGTGGGCTTTGAGCGCGTGCCGGCAGACGGATCCTCGAAAATGGAGAACGATCTGATGGAGTCCATTGAGCCTTACGACTTTGGTGAAGCAGTGGATTTCCAGACCGCCTATCTTTCCGGTTTTCTGGCCGATCGCTACGACATCTCCTCCGAGGCCTGCTCCCAAGAGGTCAATCAGCGGATCAAGCAGACCGCCGAGCAGCTTTTGGCCGGCACCACCGTTGGCTACGCCACCGTCATACCTCAGCACAGTGCCGTGCAGTGCCGGGCGGGGAAGGTCCGCTATGCGCTCCTTCCCGTTTGGCTGCTCAATACCAGCTGGAAGGGGAAAACCTATTCCTTTGCCATGAACGGACAAACGGGAAAATTCGTGGGCAATCTTCCCGTGGATCGAAAGGCCTATTGGGGGTGGCTTGGCTGCCTGGCGGTGGGGATCACGGCGTTGGCCTTCCTGCTTTTATGGTGCATGGCTACGTTAGGAGGGTGATCGATATGAAGCTTCGATATTGTGTTGTCATATTGGTATTGCTTTTCCTTTTTCCCACGGCAGCTTCGGCTCAGCGAACGCTCCCCCTTGTGGTGGATAATGCCGATCTTCTCTCGGATACCGCCGAGGGCGAGCTGATCCGTCGTCTGGAGCAGATCACCGCAGAACGGCAGTGTGAAGTCGCCGTGGTGACGGTGAGGTCTCTCGGGAGCAAGACGGCCCAGGCCTTTGCCGACGATTATTACGACCGGAACGGGTATGGCTATGGAGCCAACGACGACGGCGTCCTTCTGTTGATCGCCGTAACGGAACGGAAATGGGCCATTACGACCCACGGTTCTGCCCGTAAAGCGTTGGGACGCGGAGCACTGGACGGTCTTGAGGACCGTGTGACGCCGTTTCTTACTGACGGAGAGTATGCAGAGGCCTTCAAAACCTTTGCATGGGGGTGCGAATTCTATCTTCGCTATGAGGCGGATCCCTCTTCGGTGGATCGGGACAGCATTTGGCTGGCGTATGTAGACGACGAGGTGAGCCCAGGTATGCTGCTGCTGATCGCGGCGGCGATCGGCGTGGTGAGCTCCCTTTTGATCGTCAACGGTATGAAGGCCAAGCTTACCTCGGTGCGGAGCCGTGACGACGCCAACGGCTACGTTCGGGCCGGCAGCTTTGACGTGACGAAGAGCCGTGATATTTTTCTGTATCACACCGTTTCTCGCACCCGCCGGGACACTAATGGCTCCTCGGGCGGGCATCGAAGCTCCTCGGGACGTTCCCACGGCGGACGAAGCGGAGGCTTTTGAAAACAGGGATGTCTTCCGGTGTAAGACATCCCTGTTTTTGCTGTCGGAGTTTTCTCCAACACGGTCGTTTGGTTACGTCATGGTTTTTGTCCATTATCCCACATTGACACGGTGTGCTATCCTATGGTACAATATAAGAAAGGAACAGTGGAGGTGCCGTTTTGCTGAAAGTACTCTCGGTCAAGATCAAGGAAGCCCTGATTTCGGTGCTTCCCGTTACCGCCATCGTCTTTTTCCTGAATCTCACGCCTCTGGTGAATTTTTCAGGAAAGGAAATGGGCGTTTTCCTGATCTCGTCGGTCTTTCTGATCCTCGGGATCGGGCTTTTTAATCTGGGTGCCGATATGGCCATGACGCCGATGGGGGAGTACATCGGCGCGGGACTTGCCAAGTCCAAAAAGATCTGGCTTCTGTTGGCCGTCGGCTTTGCCATGGGCCTTCTTATCACGGTGGCAGAGCCGGATCTGTCGGTATTGGCCTCCCAGGTCAAGGACGTCATGAACGGTACCCTGCTGATCGTCTCGGTCGGCATCGGGGTTGGCATCTTTCTTCTGCTTTCTGTTTTGAAGATCCTGTTCCGAAAGCCCCTTTCCTCCCTTTTGATCTTTTTCTATATGCTGCTCTTTGCCATCACCTCCTTGGTGGTGCTGAACGGTAACGAGTTTTTCCTTCCCCTTGCCTTCGATTCGGGCGGTGTGACCACCGGCCCCATTACCGTTCCCTTCATTATGGCCCTGGGCGTTGGTATCGCCCTGACGCTGGGCGGTAAGAACGTCAGTGAAAACAGCTTCGGCCTCATTGCCATGTGCTCCATCGGGCCGATCCTTGCCGTGATGATCTTGGGCGTTTTTGTGCGAGGCGATATTGCCTATCAGGTGCCCGATTATCACATTGATAACAACCTCGGCTCGGCGCTCGGTAAGCTGATCCTTTCCACCGCCGAGGAGGTGCTGATCGCTATCGGCTTGATCATGGCCTTCTTTTTCCTCCTTCAGGTCTTTTGCCTGAAGCTGCCGAAAAAGAAGCTGGGGCAGATCCTGGTGGGAATCACCTATACCGTTCTCGGTCTTGTGATCTTCCTCACGTCGGTTGCCGTGGGCTTTATGCCCATCGGATATAAGCTGGGCACCGAGCTGGCGAGTAATCATCCCGCCCTGATCGTGATCTTCGGCTTTGTCATCGGCATGGTGGTGGTGCTGGCTGAGCCGGCCGTCCACGTGCTGAACAAGCAGGTGGAGGAGATCACGAACGGTACTGTCAGCAAGCGTTCCATGATGATCGCTCTGTCAGTGGGTGTGGGCATCTCCATCGCACTGTCTCTTCTGCGGATCGTGCTGGATTTCAGTATCCTTTACTACGTGATTCCCGGTTACTTTATCTCCCTCGGCCTCTCCTTCTTCGTGCCGGGGCTCTATTCCGCCATTGCCTTTGACTCGGGTGGCGTGGCCAGCGGTCCCTTGACCTCCAGCTTTATCCTGCCCTTTGCGGTGGGTGTTTGCTGTGTTTTGCAGGGAGAGGATAAGGTCATGGCCGACGCCTTCGGCGTGGTGGCCATGGTAGCCATGACGCCGCTGATCACCATTCAGCTCCTGGGCTTCCGTGCCGTTATGAGCCGCAGGGTCAGAGAAAAGATCGCGATGCACCGTATCATGAAGGCCGATGATGAACAGATCATTCGGTTTCTATAAGGAGGTGTGGGTATGAATTTGCGAAAAGAAAAAAAGCAGGCTGAGGCCCGCGTCGGAAGACGGGGCGGCCAAAATCGCCCGCTGACACCTCCCAAGCTGAAGCTGCTGGTTACGGTTGTTAACCGACAAAAGGTGGAGCTTTACCTCGGCCTTTTGCAGGGATTTGACGTGAATATGCAGCTCTCCATGGCGGCCCAGGGAACCGCCAATACCGAAATGATGGAGATGCTGGGCCTGACCGACCGGGACAAGGCGGTGATCTTCAGCATTATCCGTGAGGATCGCGCTGACGAGGCGCTTCGGTATTTAGACGAGAAATTCCATACCATCAAGAACGGCAAGGGTCTGGCCTTCACCGTACCCATGACGGGCGTCATCGGCGTGGCCATCTATCAGTTCTTGAGTAACTACGAAGGATAACGGAGGAACGACCATGAGTGCATATCCGTATGAGGTGATCTTCTGCATCGTGAATGCAGGCTACAGCGAAGCGGCCATGGATGCCGCCAAGAAATGCGGCGCCAAGGGCGGAACCGTCATCCACGCAAGAGGTACCGCCAATGCCGAGGCCGAAAAGGTGTTCGGCATCACCGTGGAGCCCGATAAGGAGATCGTCATGATCCTGGTTCCCGATGGGCTGACGGACCAGATCCTCCACGGACTCTACCGCGAGGTGGGCTTGGAAACGGCCGGCCAGGGCATTGCCTTTGCCCTTCCCGTGGATAAGATCGTGGGTTTACAAATTGACCAGGCCAAGTAAAAAAGATAAAAACACGCCGAAGCAATGCTTCGGCGTGTTTTTATTCGGTTTTCTTTGGGAGCTGTCGGATGGCCTCCGTCAGAAGAAGCAGCGCGATTCCTCCCCCGAACAGGAGAAGAAAGGGCAGGACGAAGCGGTCGAAATAGGCTTCTCTCGTGACGTCTAGGATAAGAGGAACGTCGGGCTCATAGCGGTTTTCCTCGTTTTCGGTTTCCTCGTCCAGGCGGTCCTTGATGATGTTGCTGTCCCCCTCAATGACCAAGGTCTCGCCGATGGGGTCCTCCTCGGGAAGCCAGTCGGCCGAAACGGGAAGGGTGAGCAGGCAGAGCAGGGAAAGAAGCAGGAGCAGATAGCGGTTACACACGGTCGGCCACCTCCTTACCGGCAGGGGCACGGCGGCCAGTGAGGGAAAAAAGCAGGTCGGCTCCTGCCGTGATCAGCAGGACGACGCCGCAGATCAGCGGGAAGATCCCGTTCCTTGGGGGAAAGAATTTCAGTGCCACGTAGCCGAGATAGGCCGCGCCCGCCGCAAGGGAGACCGAAAAGCCGGGATGGCAGGGCATACAGCGGAACAGCAGGGAGAGCAGGGGTGCCGATGCCATGGCGATCAATACGATGCCGGCAAGGGACAAGAGCTTACCGTCGTCGCAGAAGAGCAGGCATGCCGTACCGCCGCCCAAGGAAAAGGCCAGGGTAACGGCATTCCCCAAAAGATCCGTCACAACGCCGCCGAGCCCTCGGCCAAGCGTGATGGCCAAGGCGATCAGCAGCATGGTCCTTCGGTTTACATCCCATGGGAGGTCAAGGGAGGAAACGGCATAGGAGAGAGCCCCCGCGGCGATGGCCAGAAGCGGGACGAAAAGGGGAGAAAAGGGCGTTTTCGGCGCTCTTTTCAGGCGGTTTTCTTTCGCCTCGGGAAGGTCACAGCACTTATCGGTGGGACAGGCGAGGATCATGAAAAGGATGATCGAGAGATAGCCGTAGAAGGTCGCGTAACGGCCAAGGGCGGTCCCGAGAGCGGCACCCGCCGAAAGGAAGCCCATGCCCGACGCCCGAAAGGCCGACTTGGCCTGTACCGTCGAGGTGGAAAAAGCATGATAGACGGCGCTGCCCACGGCGGCCAGAACTACCTTCAGAGTGATGCCCAGCTCCACCGGCCACAGGAAACCAAGGGTAAAGAGCAGAACGCCCAGGCGCACGCCGCTGTGGCGGGACCGTACGGCGCGGTCGGCCAGCAGGGACACGAGTCCTCGCATACCGACGGCAACGGTATTGAACAGAATGACCAGCAGGATCAGTCGATGGTCGCTGACGTGGCGGCTGACCTTGCCGAAGAGCATGGCAGCACAGGCGCAGGCCTCGGTGACGTTCATGATGGCATAACGCGTCACGATGGACGCGCTTGTCAGTTGGTTTTCGTAGCCCTTCACGGCGGTTCCTCCCATACGAGTGAGATGACAGTAGTATTATAACAGATTTTGGAAGGAGATGCAAGGGGGCGGAGGAGGCGGAAGCGGAAGTTTTTTCGGCGGCATAACGAAATTGTTACTTTTTTTCCATTCCTTGACAAGCCCGTCCAATAAGAGTATAATGATAAAATAGAATACGATTGCGATTACGGAGTCTGTTATGAAAAAGATCATTGCTATTTTCCTGCTTATTGTATGCGGCGTCGGCCTTCTCTCCGCCTGCGGCGGTCGGGACGCTTACGTGCCCTCCGGCTTTCAGCGAGTCTCCCACGACAACGCCGATTACTATTTCTACGTACCGAACGGCTGGATTCCCGACCTTGCTACCGGCGTCACCGCCGCCTACGTGTCGGCTAAGGATCGCTCCTCGGTCAGCTTCATGGCCTTCGAGGTGGACGATACTCTGATCCAGGCCACCGTGGGTTCCTCGCAGAACGGCGAATCGGCCCCCGACAGCCAATCGGCCCCCGACAGCGAGGCGCTCACCTCCGATACCGACGAGCCGATGACCGACGAGCCCGCCACCGATGGCACGACCGCGGCCGATACCCTTCCGGAGGGGCTTCCCGAGATCACCACCGTGGAGGAATACTGGGCCTATTACGAGGGCCAGTTCAAGGCCACCTTCTCCGATCTCGCATATTCCGTCAACGGTGAGAATATGATGCTGGCGGGGATGAAGGCCAAGAAATACGTCTATACCGCTACCGTTACGGGTCAGACCTACGAGTTTATGCAGGTGGTCGCCCTTAAGGCCGGTACCGTCTATATCTTCACCTATACCTCTACCGAGGACGTGTTTGACTCCCATCTGGAGGAGGTCAACGCCATCATCGGGTATATTTCGCTGAAATGACCGATTCCATCTATTTTGACAACAGTGCTACCACGCCGGTTTCGGAGCGGGCCGCCCGCAAGGCTCTTGAGGCCATGACCCAGACCTGGGGAAATCCCTCCTCGGTTCACGGCAAGGGTGTGGAGGCCGAGCGTATGGTGGCGGAGGCCAGAGCCCGCGTCATTCGCGCCTTGGGGATAAAGAATCCCCGCAGTGGCTCCCTGTTCTTTACGGGTAGCGGTACCGAGGCCGATAATATGGCCGTTACCGGCGTTTTGCAGGCCAAGACCTTTCGCGGGACGCCGCGGGTGATCACCACCGACAGCGAGCATCCCGCCGTGCTGAACCCCCTCCGCGAGGCCGAGCTTCGGGGTGTGGAGGTCATCCGTCTTCGTACCCGGGGCGGCGTCATCGATTTCGACGAGCTGTCCCAAGCCCTGACGCCGGGTACCGTGCTGGTTTCCCTGATGCTGGTCAACAACGAGACGGGGGCTGTCTACGACGTAAAGCGTGCCTTTGCGCTGGCAAAGGAACGGTGCCCCGACGTGGTGACACATTGTGACGCCATTCAGGGCTTTACCAAGCTGGACTGCGATCCCAAGAAGCTGAACGCCGACCTGATTTCGGTCAGCGGCCATAAGATCGGTGCCCCAAAGGGCATCGGCGCTCTCTTTTGCGACGGTACCCTTTTGACCAAGAAAAGGATCGTCCCCATCGTCTTTGGCGGGGGACAGGAGAACGGCTACCGCTCCGGTACCGAGAACGTACCCGGTATCGTTGCCTTCGGTGAGGCGGCCCTGGAGCGTACCGAGAGCAGGGAAGAGGACTACGCTTGCGTGTCCGCCCTTCGCAGAACGCTGCTTGAGGGGCTTCCCCACGGTGTGACCGTGAATACCCCTCGGGGTGATTATCTGCCTCATATCGTCAGCATCACCGTGCCCGGGATCAAGAGTGAGGTCCTGGTGCGGGCCTTATCGGCAGAGGGGATCTACCTGTCGGCCGGCTCGGCCTGCTCCTCCAAAAAGCTGAAGACCAGTGCGGCTCTTACCGCCTTCGGGCTTGCTCCCGAGGATGCCGACTCGACCGTCCGCGTCAGCCTCTCTCACCGCAATACGGCGGAGGAGACGGCAATCTTCTGCCGGGCTCTTGCCTCGGCGATGACGCGGTTGGCAAGAAAGCGCTGACCTTTTTGTAACGCTGCCCCATCCATTTCCAAAACGGAGATAACAGGATATGTACGACTTTCACGGAAAAACCGTAGCGGTCATTGGCCTCGGCATCTCGAACACCCCCCTTATCGGGTGGCTTCTTGACCGAGGCGCTCTTGTCACCGCCCGGGATAAAAAAGCATTCGACGCCCTCCCCGACGCCGTCCGTGCCTACGAGGCGAGGGGTGTTCGCTTCCTTTGCGGCGAGGGCTATCTTGACGATCTCACCGAAGAGGTGATCTTCAAGGCCCCCGGCCTGCGCTACGACCTGCCTCCCATTGCCGAGGCGGTCAAAAACGGAGCTTGGCTTACCTCCGAGATGGAGCTTTTCTTTGCCCTTTGTCCCTGTAAGATCGTAGGCGTGACCGGCTCTGACGGAAAGACCACCTCCACCACTCTGATCTACAAGTGCCTTGCCTCGGCTTACGGTGAGGATAAGGTCTTTGTGGGAGGAAATATCGGTAAGCCCCTCCTGCCCGAGCTTGATAAGATGGATGAGAGCTGCTTTGCCGTGGTGGAGCTTTCCAGCTTCCAGCTTCATACCATGAAGCACTCCCCCGACATTGCCCTCATCACCAACCTCTCCCCCAATCACCTGGATTACCACAAGGGGATGGCGGAATACGTAGAGGCCAAGACCAATATCTACCGCCACATGAAGCCCGGCTCGGTGGTGGTCCTGAACGGCCAAAACGAGGTGACCAAGAGCCTTGGCGGTGACGCGCCCGAAGGGGTCACCGTCCGCCGTTTTCTTGCGGGTGAGGCGGTGGTCGAGGAGGGTTATATCGTCTGCCATGGACGCAAGATCTTAAAGACGGACGATATTCTGATTCCGGGTCATCACAACATTGAAAATTACTGCGGTGTGATCTGTGCTCTTGACGGACTCGTTCCCGACGAGATCATCCGCGAGGTCGCCCGCACCTTCGGCGGGGTGGAGCACCGCATTGAGCTGGTGCGCGTCAAGGACGGTGTGCGGTATTATAACAGCTCCATCGACAGCAGTCCCACCCGTACCACCGCAGCGCTGAATGCCTTTGAGGAAAAGGTCATCGTGATCTGCGGCGGCTACGACAAGCACATTCCCTTCGAACCTCTTGCTAAGCCCCTTTGTGAGAAGGCTAAGACGGTGGTGCTGACCGGTGCTACGGCAGGAAAGATCAAGGAGGCGCTTGTAACCTCCCCCTGTTACCGCGAGGGCTACCCCAAGATCTTGGAGGAGAGCGATTTTCACTCTGCCGTTCTTGCCGCTTCCCGTGAGGCTAAGGAGGGGGACACTGTCCTTCTGTCCCCTGCCTGTGCCAGCTTTGATGCGTTCCCCAACTTTGAAGTCAGGGGCAATACCTTTAAGGAGATCGTAAATGAGCTCTGACAAAACCGAACAGATCCGCTATCTGGCGAACACCCTGCGGGAGAGGGAACCTATGGCTCACAAGGGGACCTACGGAACGCTGACGGTGGTGGCGGGCTCTCGCTTCTACCGGGGCGCCGCCTCCCTTGCCGTTACGGCGGCCCTCCGCTGTGGCGTGGGGCTCGTACGCCTGGCCTCCTGCGAGGAGGTCATCGCGGCTACCGCCGCCCAAACGGCGGAGGCGGTCTTTCTGCCCCTTCTTGCCACCGAACAGGGCGGGATCGACGGCGAGGATTTCCTCCGTCATCTCCCCAAGCTGGCCGACTCTCGTGCCATTCTGGCGGGCTGCGGGATGACCGATTCGGCCGATACCGGCGCCATCCTTCGCGGTCTTCTCTATCATGCCGAATGTCCTCTCATTTTGGACGCCGACGGACTGAACGTGCTGAAGGCCTGTCCCTCGTTGCTCCGTGAGGCCAAGCTTACGCCCGTCATAACCCCGCACGTGGGGGAAATGGCGCGGTTGACGGGGAAATCGGTTTCCGATATTCTCGCCGACCGTCGTAAGACGGCTTTGGACTTTTCCCGTGAGTACAACTGCGTCACGGTTCTGAAGGATGCCGTGACCGCCGTGGCCTCCCCCGAGGGAGAGATCTTCGTCTGCGACGCCCCCAATAGCGGCCTTGCCAAAGGGGGAAGCGGCGACGTGCTGGCGGGGATCACCGCCTCCCTTGTCTGCCAAGGATACGACGGCTTTACGGCGGCGAGCTGCGCCGTGACGCTTCACAGTCTGGCTGCCTCCTATGCGGCCGAGGCTTTTACCGAGGAGGCTATGCTTCCTTCCGATCTTATTACCATGCTTCCCCGTGTCTTTGACGGGGTACGAAAGGAACGAATTTCACGATGAAACTGCTGATTGCCTCCGATATTCACGGCTCTGCCTACTACTGCCGTAAGCTTCTTGCCGTCTATGAGAGCGTCAAGCCCGACCGTATGCTGTTGCTTGGGGATCTTCTCTACCACGGTCCCCGCAACGACCTCCCTCGCGGCTATGCTCCCAAGGAGGTCATCGCCATGCTGAATCCTCTGGCGGACAAGCTTCTCTGCGTGCGGGGTAACTGCGACACCGAGGTGGACCAGATGGTACTGGATTTTCCTGTTTTGGCCGACTATGCCGTGATCTATGACGGCGAGAGGGAGCTGTTTGCTACCCACGGCCACCATGTGACCCCCGAAAATCCCCCCCGCCTTGCCGAGGACTCGGTGCTTCTGGGTGGTCATACCCACGTGGCGGAGGAACGGGACTGCGGTCATTTCCGTTACGTCAACCCCGGCTCGGTCTCGATCCCCAAGGGCGGCACCGACCGCGGGTGTCTTGTCTATGAGAACGGGTGCTTTACCCGTATCTCCCTTGAGGATGAATCATGAAATTGAAAAAGAAAAAATACTCTCGCAAACGAGAATTGATCGAGCAGATCAAGCGGGACAAGGTCTGCTTTGCGGTATACGCCATTTTGCGGCTGCTGGTCATCCTGTCTCTCGTGATCGCCCTTTTCCGCGGTAACTATGAAAACGCCGCCCTCTGCGTGGGAACGCTGCTCCTGCTTTTAGCTCCCGCTTTTGTGGAAAGACGGTTCAAAATCGAGCTTCCCACTGCCCTTGAAGTGGTGGTGATGTGCTTCATTTTTGCTCACGCCATTTTGGGGGAGATTGCCTGCTTCTACGTGCGGGTGCCCGGCTGGGACACCATGCTTCACACCTTGAATGGCTTCATTTGCGCGGGTGTCGGCCTGTCGCTGATCGACCTGCTGAACCGCAATCAGCGATTCAAGTTTGAGCTGTCCCCCGTCTACGTGGTGATCGTGGCCTTTTGCTTCTCCATGACGGTGGGGGTGCTTTGGGAGTTCTTTGAGTTCGGCTCTGATATGCTCCTCCACTCCGATATGCAGAAGGATACCGTGGTGAATCGAATCACCTCGGTGATGCTGGATCCAACCAACAGCAACAAGACCGTTACGGTGGACGGCATTACCGACGTGACGGTGAATGGGGAGGCACTGGGGCTCGGTGGCTATCTTGACATCGGGCTGATCGATACGATGAAGGATCTGATGGTCAACTTTATCGGTGCCGTGGTCTTCTCGGTGGGCGGCTTTTTCTACCTGAAATACCGAGGAAAAAAGAGCCGTATCATTCAGGGATTCGTTCCGACTGTGACGGATCCCGACGAAACAAATCCCAAGGAGGACGCCCATCATGACGCTATTTGACCTGATCAAGACCCGTCGCAGTACCCGCGCCTTTGAAGATCGTCCCATTGAACCCGCGATCCTGACCGAGATCGCCGAATCGGCCCTCTATGCTCCCTCGGCCATGAACCGTCAGGCCTGGCACTTTACCGTGCTGACCAAGCGGGAGGAGATGGATGCCCTGGCTACCTTGGTGAAGGAGGCCCTCGATCTTGATGACGGCTACTGCTTTTACCGTCCCGCCGCCTTTATCATCACCTCAAACGCACGGGAGAATCCCATGGGGGTGGACGACTGCGCTTGTGCTTTACAGAACATCTTTCTGACCGCCCATGCCCACGGTGTTGGCTCGGTCTGGATCAACCAGCTCCGTCACGTCTGCGACGACCCGAAGGTCCGCGCCCTGCTGACGGCATACGGCGTTCCCGCCGATCATGCCGTCTACGGCTGTGCGGCTCTGGGATATCCTGCCAAGCCGCCAAGAGAGAAAACGATCACGGATGGCCTTTTGACCTTCCGTTGAGCCACGGAACGAACGCAAAAAACCTGCCGATTCATCGGCAGGTTTTTTATGCTTTTTACAGATTGCTCACCAGCCCAAGGAACAGAGGGAATCCCGTTTCGCAGTCCACGACGGCGTAGAGGAAGGGACGGTCGAGGGTGACGAAGAAGCGCTCTGTGAAGGAGCCGGTGCATTTGTTCATTTCACCCCAGGTGATGGCGGCAGCTTTGGTGCCGTTGCGGTTGACCTCAATATACGTTTTCTGATCGATGGCCGAGCAGTAGAAGGCGCCGTCTGTGGGATTGCTGTCGATCTCCGAGAAATCGGCGGCATCGGTAAACATTTCTCCCATGCCGAGGGCCGTGAGGGGATCCTTCAGCTTCCGATCGCCCTCGTAGGTGAATTCGGGGAATTTGACCGTGACCGAGCCGCACCGATTCTGCCACATGGTACGCCACGCCTCGCCGTTCAGGCTGTCAAGGAGGGTGTTGACGTTGCTGCCCCCGTCGGGAAGCAGACCCACGAAGGCGTAGCGGTTGCCCTTGTATTGCTTGGCAAAGCCGGTAAAGCCATCACCGGTCAGGTAGCCGCTTTCCTCGGAGCAGAGCATCTCCACAGGACTTTCGGTGCCGTCGGCGTTATGGAAGGTCCAGTCGCGGATGTCTTCCTTTTCGTAGGGCTCCTCCCACTTGGCGTCGAACAGGAGGGCGTTGACCAGATACATCACCGCCTCGCGGGGGATCTCCTCCAAAAATTCCTCGATGAGTCCGTCGGTCTTTTCCTTGCCCCAGTTGTTGATGTCTTCAAGGGTGGTGTCGTCAAAGGGGGCGGCGTACTGCTCGGCGTCGTACCAATCGGCTACGTTTTGTAAGAAGGAGGGCTTCACGGTGATGAGATCCTCGTTGTTGATATACCACGCCGAATTGGCGGTGGTTACTTTGCAATCCTTGGTGGAATAGAGGCCTTGGCCAAAGGCGTAAAGACCGCGGTTCAGCTCCTCCACCGACAGGCCGAGTATCTCCTCGATCTGCTCTCTGGTGGTACCCGCCGCACCGTTAGCCACAAGGCCGAGGCAGAGGAGGGCGGAATAGGGAGAGAAGAGGTCGTTTGCCTGATCCTCGGTGACGGTCTCGCGGAAAAGCTTGAGAGAAAAATCAAGGGTGGCGGCAAGATAGGCGTCGGTGACCTCACCGGAATCGGTGGCAGTGCGGGTGTAGCCTGCCGAAAGCTCGGTGGCCCGGATCTTCATGGCGCAGGAGGTGGTGAAGATGGCGGTGGTGGCGAGGAGCAGGCAGAGAAGGGAGGTAAGATAACGCTTCATGGGGAAATCTCCTTTTTTAATCCGACGGTACGAATTGGGGATTGTTTGATAGGTAAAGGGCGTTACCGCTTCGTGTGACCGAGAAGGTGAAGGTACCGAGGGGGACATTCCCTTCGCTGACGGTGACGTCTCCCGTCTTACCGTCGGTGAGCTGTGAGGTGAAGACAGTCCCTTTCCGTATTTATCGGAGGTGGCGGTAATGGCGGCCTCGTCTCGCGCAAAATAGAGGTTCAGGATGTCTTGGTCTTCCATGACGGACTCCCTTCGGAGGTATTGTCCTTCATATCATAGTGTGGGAAGAAACTGCAAAATCTTGCGGGGTAGGAAAAAATTTATCAAAAGCTTGTCCGAGCTTCCGCCGTGCTCCTTTCTTGGGCTTCCCTTCGCTTGCGGCACCATGAGGGGCGGCCCGGTAGAGTCTTTTGAGGGAATTGCCCCCTTCTGGAAAGGGGGCAATTCTTTTCTGATCCCGTGCGTCGGTGACGGTCGTTTTCGCGGATCGTGCAAGCCGAATCCTTCGTTATCCCATCCGTTTCAGCATGGCTTTCCGTTTCGCGGCTCCCGATTTCTCCCCGGGAAGTCCCGCGACGCCGCCGACGGCCGAAGCGGCAATCACGGCAAGGCAAAGCAAAAGCGCCGAAAGAAAGGAAAAATCTCCCGCCATAAACGCCGCGCCCAGCGCCAGCACCGCCGTGTAGAGAGCGCCTGCCGTGATACCGGTGACAAGCCCGCGTTCCCTTTGAAACCGCGCGGCGGCAAAGCCGGTGGCAAAGCCGGCCAGGATCCGGATCCCGTGGGCCATAAGGGACGCCACCGTATCGGGATCGGGCGTTTTCAGGGCGATCAGGTTGCCCACAAGGAGCAGCACCAGCGTGATCAGCAGCCCCACGCCGAGGCCCTTTACGGCAGAAAGAAATAAGCTCTTATTCATGAAAGATCCTCCGTTCGGGCGAACGGAAGATCCCCCGTCCGCATCCTGTTTTGGTACAAGGATATTCGTCCGGGGGATCGATTATGTCAGGATTTGCCTTCTTCTTCCTCTGCCTTCATGACCTCGCGGACGGCGGAACGGAGAATGGTGAGCTTGGTGCGGTCGTTGCCGGTCTCGATCATCAGCTTGTCGTCCTTGATGATGAGAACCGAACCGATGATGCCGCCGATGGTGACGATCTCATCCCCGACTGCGATGCTGTTCCGCATTTCGGCGGTCTGCTTTTCCTGTTTTTTCTGGGGACGCATAATGAGAAAATAGAAGATCAGTACCATGGCGATCAGCGGGATAAAGGTGCCTAACAAGCTACCTCCGCTGGGAGCACTGCCATTGGCCGTTCCGGTCAAAAATAACATAATGGGTAAACCTCCGTGAATTTCATTCTACAGGAGTATTATACCGCATCCTGCCAAATCTTGCAAGTCCTTTTGTAAAGTTTATCCTTCGTTCATAAATCGGAAGGACAGGGTATGCCCGTTTAGCTCGGTGGTCAGTCGGTCGGGGGTGGACAGCCCCTTTTGCAGATAGACGGTCACCGTGCCGCCCTCCACGGTATAGATGGCGTAGCTATACTTGGTGCCTGCTTCGGTGGTCACCCCCGCTCCGGTGTAGTCGCTGCCCGACAGCGAGAACATCCGGGCGGCCAGCAGGATCCCTTGCTCGGCGGCATAGCCGCCGTCGGCAAGCTCCCGGCTTACGTCGCCGAAGGAAAGAACGGCCTTGCCGTCCCGCAGCTCAAACACCGCGCCGGCCAGCGGCGCGGGCGTTACGATCTGTAAGAGAACGTCTCCCGCCTTCTGTACCGACACCAGCACCTCGTAGTCCTCTCCGTCATAGCTTAACACGCCGTGAGCATCGTAGGGGTAGGTCTGATGACTTAAATAATTGATCCGGTCGGTGGTCCCGCAGGCCGCCAGCAGGAGCAGCGTGAGGGCCAGTCCGACACACAAAAGCGCTTTACGCAAAAAATCACCTCCGCGATGATTCTATGCGGAGGTGAGAGACGATATGATTGTCAAAACCGCACCCTTGTGACGACGGTCTTGCGGTTGTAAAGATGAAGAAGGCGAAGCATCTTTTCGGTGGCTTCAAAGAAGAGCAGGGTTTTGCTCTTGGGATCGTCCTCGTCGGGAATGACGGCGTAATAGACGTCGGGGGAGCTCATGGAGGAGACGGCCTCGATGACGCGGTGGTAGCTTCTGCGGTCGCAGGCGTCCTTGTAGGCATCCCGATAGGGGGCGATCGCCTCGAAGGTCGCAATTTTTTCGGTTAAGATCTCCTTGCGGGCGTGCTTGCCGTAGACCTCTGCCACCGAAAATTCTCCCGTGGCAATGCGGTAATCGTATTCGATTCGGAAAAAACGGTTATAGGTTTTGCGGACGACCATGAGAAGAAACATGGGGCACAGGGGGACGAACCAGATGACGGCGGCCGGTCCCATGACGAAAAGCATGAGAAGCAGCAAGAGGATCGGCCCGACGATATAGAGAGTAATGGCGATGGCGCGGTTTCTTCCGTAGTGCCCCTCGTACTGCTTTTCTACCGAATATTCGGCAAAGTGGACGGAATCGTTCATGGTGATCTCCCGTGGAGGTGAAGTTGGTGATGTTCCATTATAACATTCCCCATCTTTTCTGTCAAGTTGTGGAAAAACGGTATTGATTTTTTCGTCAAAATCCGTTATGATATATAGAGAGAATCAATACGCGATCGCGGAGGTATATCACATGAAAGCAGTCATTTCGGTTACGGGACGGGACAGCATGGGGATCATCGCCAAGGTGAGCTGTGCTTGCGCCGAGTACGCAGCCAACATCATCGATATTTCCCAGACGGTGTTAAGCGAGTATTTTGCCATGATCATGATCGTGGATATTACCAAGCTGACCATCCCCTTCGGTGACTTCGTGGATCTTCTGGCCGAGCTTGGCAAGAAGCAGAATCTTGAGATCCATACCATGCACGAGGATATTTTTAACTCGATGCACAGCATCTGACGGAGAGGGCATCACATATGATCGATATGAAACATATCCTCGAAACGATCAATATGATCCGCGAGGAAAATTTGGATATTCGCACCGTCACCATGGGCATCTCCCTCTTTGACTGTGTGTCCGACGACGAGGACAAGCTCTGCACCAAGGTGTATGATAAGATCATGAGCCGTGCGGAAAAGCTGGTGCCCACCGCCTGCGATATTGAAAAGCAGTACGGGATCCCGATTATCAATAAGCGCATTTCGGTCACCCCTATCTCCATGATCGGCGGAAGCTGCTCCGAGACGGGCTACCTGAAGCTGGCCAAGACCCTCGACCGCGCGGCGGCCGATCTGGGCATCAACTTCATCGGCGGCTTCGGCGCGATGGTGCAAAAGGGCATGACCGTGGGGGCAGACCGTCTGATGAACGTCATTCCCCAGGCCTTGGCCGAGACAGAGCGCGTCTGTTCTTCCGTCAACGTGGCCTCTACCAAGGCGGGCATCAACATGGACGCCGTGGCACGATGCGGTAAGATCATCAAGGAGGCGGCCCACCTGACCGCCGACCGCGACGCCATTGGCTGCGCCAAGTTCGTGGTCTTTGCCAACGCTCCCGAGGATAACCCCTTCATGGCCGGTGCCTTCCACGGTATCGGTGAGCCCGAAACCGTGATCAACGTAGGCGTTTCCGGCCCCGGCGTGGTGGCCAGTGCCATTCAGCGTGCCGGTGATTGCTCCTTCTCGGAGCTGGCCGATCTCATTAAGAAGACGGCCTTTAAGATCACCCGCATGGGCCAGCTGGTGGCCTGCGAGGCCTCCCAGCGTCTCGGCGTTCCCTTCGGCATCGTGGATCTGTCGCTGGCTCCCACCCCTGCTATCGGGGACTCGGTGGCCCACATCCTGGAGGGCATGGGTCTTGAGTCGGTGGGTGCTCCCGGCACCACGGCGGCGCTGGCGCTCTTAAACGACGCAGTCAAAAAGGGCGGCGTCATGGCGTCCAGCTTTGTGGGCGGTCTGTCGGGCGCCTTCATTCCGGTGTCGGAGGATGCCGGTATGATCGACGCCGTGGCAAGAGGAGCCCTTTCCCTTGAAAAGCTGGAGGCGATGACGGCCGTCTGCTCGGTAGGTCTTGACATGATCGCCGTGCCGGGTGACACCTCGGCCGATACCATCTGCGGCATCATCGCCGACGAGATCTCCATCGGCGTGGCCAATACCAAGACCACCGCCGTCCGCATCATTCCCGTGGAGGGCAAGACGGTGGGTGACACCGTCAGCTTCGGCGGCCTGCTGGGATACGCCCCCATTATTAAGGTCAACGAGTATTCCCCCGCCAAATTTATTGCCCGCGGCGGACGGATCCCTGCACCGATCCATAGCTTGAAAAACTGAAACAAACGATCAAAAAACCGTGTCGGCTTTTGCCGACACGGTTTTTTTGCGGTAAAACTTTACAGGAGGCCTTTTCGCATAACGGAGCCCTTCCGCCGTCAATACTGAAGGAAAGGAAATTCCCCCCACACGAAAGGAACCGCCTCATGTACTACAATAAGGTTGAACTTTGCGGCGTCAACACCGCGAAACTGAAAACGCTGAACGATGAGGAAAAACGCGCGCTTCTTCTCCGCGTGAAGGAAGGCGATGCCGATGCGCGGCGGGAGCTGATCGACGGCAATCTGCGGCTGGTGCTCAGCATCGTCCAGCGCTTTGCCAACCGACGGGAGAACATGGACGATCTCTTTCAGGTAGGGTGTATCGGCTTGATCAAAGCCGTTGACAACTTTAATACCGATCTGAACGTCAAATTTTCCACCTATGCCGTGCCGATGAACGTGCTAAGGGGAAATCAGGCCGCACCGATGGATGGGAAAAGCCGGCAGCTCGCGGTTGCCGTCTTCAGAGGAGTGCTTCCAAAGCCGCCAGATCCTCCTCGGTGGTGGCCCAGCCGGTGGCAAAGCGCACCACGGTGCGGTGCTCGTCAAGGCGCTCCCAGAAGCTGAAGGATACCTTCTCGCGGAGCTGCTCCATGACCTCGTTTTCGAGAATAACGAAGATCTGATTGGTGGGGGAGTCGATATGGAAGGCGTAGCCCTTTTCACGGAAGATCGCCTTCAGCTTTTCCGCCATGTCGATGGCGTGGCGGGAGATGGAAAAGTACAGACCGTCGGTAAAGAGGACGTCAAACTGAATGCCCAGGAGCCGTCCCTTGGCCAGCAGTGCTCCGTGACGCTTGACGGTGGAAAGGAAGCGCTTGGGCGTATTGCCTCGGGGGAAGACCACCGCCTCACCGCAGAGGGCGCCTACCTTAGTGCCGCCGATGTAGAAAACGTCGCAGAGGGCGGCAATGTCGGGGAGGGTCAGGTCGGTGTCATAGCTCATGAGACCGTAGCCCAGACGGGCGCCGTCAAGAAACAGGGGCATCCCGTAGCGGCGGCAGACCGATGCAATGGCAGTCAGCTCCTCCTTGCGGTAGAGCGTTCCGTATTCGGTGGGATGGGATAGATAGACCATGGCGGGAAGGACCATGTGCTCGCGGTTTTCGTCGGCGAAGTAGACGGCAAGGTAGGCCGCAAGCTCCTCGGCGTCGAGCTTTCCCTCGTGATGAGGGAGCGTCAGCACCTTGTGCCCCGTATACTCAATGGCGCCTGCCTCGTGACCTGCGATATGTCCCGTATCGGCGGCGATGACACCGTCTCCCTCGGATAGCATGGCGGCGATGACGATCTGGTTGGTCTGGGTTCCTCCCACGAGAAAGCGAACGTCGGCCTCGGGGGCCTGACAGGCCGCCTTGATCTTGCTCGCGGCACTTTCGCAGTAGGGATCGCTCCCATAGCCCGAAAGCTTTTCGTAGTTGGTTTCAGCAAGGCGGCGCAGAATGGCTTCGTGCGCCCCCTCCAAATAGTCGCTGGCAAAGGAAATCATGATGTTGCCTCCGAAGAAAGAGATTTGTAATAGGCAACCGCCAGGTCGACCACCATGCCATAGCTCTTGGAGCCGGCGGCCTGTCCCTGGGACTGCAAATAAGAGTTGTTGATGGCGCCGCTGACGTCGGCAGCCACGTTGTTCTCGTATTTCTTGAAGAATTCGTTGTAAGCGATCATTTCGTAGCGAACAGTGGCATCGGTTTCCTTGAGCAGAGCCGTATAACGGTCCTTATCCGCTCGATAGAGGGCCGAGATGACGTACTCGTACACTCCCATATATCCCGAATAGCGGATATAGGGATCGTCGCTTTCCAAACACACCAAAAAGGCAACGAAGTTGGCCTCGTCCTCCCGGGCGATGCCTCGCTGATGGGCCAGCTCGTGGGCGGCGGTATAGGGAAGGGTGTAGTCGGGGAAGTTGACGTTGAGGTTGGATTCCCCGGTAAAGTAGGTATAGACGCCGGCGATGTGGGTATAGGTCATGGGTTCGCTCAATACGATCTGCTTCACGGTGGAACGGAAGGCGGGAAGGAACTCGTAGACCTCGGCGGCCTTCTGATAGGCATCCTGGAGCTTGCGGTTCATTTCCTTGACGGTATAGGGCATGAGAGAGGAGCCGCCGTATCGGAAATCCACCGAGGGGAGGATCTCCCTAAGCTCGGCAAGGAGGGCCCGCGCCGTCACGTCCAGCTCCTCCGCCGACACCTTTTGGCGGTCAAGCCCCAGCTTTTTGTCGAGCGACGAGCCGCGGTAGCCCGCCGAAAAGCCCAGAACGAAGGAGGAAAAGAAAAACGACAGCACGGCCAGCATCGTCATGGTCAGCGTCACCATTTGCCGCAAGGTGCCCTTTGACACCTTGACGATCCAAACGATGGCCAGAATGACGATCAGCGGGAGCATCATGAGGACCGTCTCGGCCAGGGAAAAGGGGAACCACCCCGTCAGCTTTGCTAAACATCCCCGCACAAAAGCACCGGGATAACGGTTATAGAAATCGGAAAAGGCGGGGCTCAGGCAGAAGGCGATCTGCAGTACCCCCGCCACGGCGGCGATCACAAAAAGGATCCGCACCGGGATCGAGCAGCAGCTTATGACCTTTCGAAAAAAGGCTTTGGTATTTTGAAAGAAGGATTTCAGTTTCTCCATAACGGTTCCTTAGGATAATGTGGAGGGATCGCCTCCCGCCAAGGCGGCGAGGGCGGCAAGATCGGGATGAAGGGGGGCCTGCACCGTGACGTCCTCTCCGTCCGAGGGGCGGGGAAAGGTCAGCGACAGGGCGTGAAGGGCCTGCCGTTTGATGTGAGGGGATCCCGCAGGATCTCCGTAGAGGGTATCGCCGCAGATCGGGTATCCCTCCGAGGCAAGATGAACACGGATCTGATGGGTGCGTCCCGTCTCAGGGGCCACTAAAAGCAGCGAAAGGCCCTTTTGGGAGGCAAGGGGCCGATAGAGGGTTTTGGCGTACTGTCCCTCGTCGGGGGGGCAGACGGTCCGTTCCATCAGGCTTTCGGTGCGGCGGCGGATGTGTTTTTCCACGGCGCCTTCCTCGGCCACGGTTCCCGTGACTACGGCAAGATAGCGCTTGGCGATCCGCCCCTCGCTCATGGCACGGGAAAGAAGGTAAGCGGCACCGCGGTTTTTGGCAACCAAGACCACACCGCTTGTATCCCGATCCAGACGGTTAACGGCCCGAAAAACGAAGGGGATCCCCTTTTGCCCAAAATGGTAGGCAAGACCGTTTGCCAGCGTGTCCTCCTGATGGTCGTGGGAGGGGTGGGTCGGCATCCCTGCCGCCTTGTTGACGGCGATCACGTCGTCATCCTCGTAGAGAACCTCCACCGGAAGGGGGCGGGGAAGGATCGATTCACTGTTCTCGGCGTCGGCACGGTGGAGCGCCAGGACGTCTCCCTCCGACAAAACGGCCCGCACCGTCACGTGTCGGCCGTTGAGCAGGATCCCGTTTTCCTTTTGCTTCAGGGAGGTCAGCTCGGCACGGGAAAGGGCAAGCGTGCGGCGTAGATAGTCAAGGAGCTTTTTTCCGTGATGCTCTTTGTCAATCGTGTAAAGCAAGTCTTCCCCTCCTCGAAATTGCATGACGGCGGTATCTTCCGCATATACATATTATAAAAGAAAATCCCTTGTCTTACAAGCCCTAATTGCAAAGAAACCATGAATTTTTAAGGAAAGGCCGAGAAAGGCATAGGACTTTCGGTTTCGGGCATGATAAGATCAAATCAAATAAGGAGGATTTGTGTGTGAACAATACGGCACGAAAACTGGCGGCAGGACTGGCGGCGGTCCTGCTTTGCGCGGCAATGGGAGGAGCGGCTGCATCCGCGGCAGAGGAGGCGACGGTGTCGCCGGCTCTTGCGATCCTGTCCCGGGATCTGTCCATGGTAAAATCGGGGGTAGGGCGAGAGGTGATCGCCTTTGAGGCGTCGGATTTTGAAGAGGCCCTCGGCGTTTCGGAGCTGAACAGCGTGGTGATCCGTACTCTTCCCATGGCGTCGGACGGCAAGCTGATGCTTGGTTCTCTTGAGGTCATGAGGAATCAGACCATCTCCCGTGCCAATTTGTCGGCCCTTCGCTTTGTTCCCACGGGAACGGGACGGGACGCCGCCTTCGTATTCGAGGCGGGTGGTGAGGCGAGCTATTCCGTGACCTGCACCCTCCGTATTTTGGAGAAGAGCAATTACGCGCCCACCTCGGCGGGGGTAGACGAAGATCGCTTTACCCTTCGGACCTTTAAGAATATCGCCGTCTACGGTACCCTCCCTGCCTCCGATCCCGAGGGGGACGGCCTGACCTTTGAGGTGGTTTCCTATCCGAAGAAGGGGCTTCTGGCTCTGACCGACCGGGACGACGGACAGTTCGTCTATACCCCCGTTAAAAACTATGCGGGGAAGGATTCCTTCACCTACACCGTCACCGACGAGTACGGCAACCGATCCGACGAGATGACGGTAACCATCAGGATCTCCTCCTCGGAACACGGTACCGTGTTTGAGGACATGATCGGCCATTGGGGGCATTACAGCGCCATTCGCCTGTCGGACCTGGGGATCATGACGGGCAAGGTGGAGGGAGAAAAGAATCTCTTCGGCCCCGATGAGCCGGTCAGCCGCGCGGCCTTCCTTGCCATGACCATGAAGGCAGCAGGGATCCGGGTCACGCAGGACGAGGAGGACGTGGTGACCGTGTTCCACGACGACCGTGAGATCCCCCAGGCCTACCGTGCCTACGTGGCGGCCGCCTATGAGAAGGGGTATATCCGGGGCTTTGAGGAGAACGGTCTTCCCGTATTCGATCCCAACGGAAACGTCACCAGAGCTGAGGCCTGTGTGATGATCGGAAACATTCTTTCTGCTAAGGCTCCGGTGGTGAAGCCCGTCTTTGCAGACGATTCCGACATCCCCGCCTGGGCGGTGGACAGCATCTACGCCCTGACCTCCCTGGGCATCCTCAGCGGTACCGGTAACGGCTACGTTTCCCCCCACGAGGAGATCGATCGGGCTCAGGTCGCAGAGCTTTTGGCGGCGGTTGCGGACCTGAAAGAATAAATAACAAAAAGCGTTTCCGCATAGCGGAAACGCTTTTTGTTATTTTGAGGTTTTATGATCCAGACGGATCACGATCAGGATGATCAGGAGAAAGATGGTGACCAGCGTCAGGATGATGATAAAGGTTCGCAGGATCTCCCCGATCGTCAGGGTGTTTCCGCCCGACGGTGCAGGGGTAGACGTGGGCGTGCTTTCGGGGGTGTCGGATTGCGATGAGGTGAGAGGGGCGTCGGGTATCAGCACCGCTCCGGGTGTGTCAGACTCGGTGGTGACGGAGGTGCCGTCGGCCGCGGAGGGTGTGGTCACCGTGCTTTCCTCGGTGTCGGGGGAAAGCGTCTCGCCGTCAGTATCCTTCTCGGTGACGGTCTCGTCGGCGGAGGATTCAGCGGTGGTTTCGGTGGTGGAATCGACGGGCTTTTCGGTGGTGAGCGGCTCAGTCTCCGGGGGCTTTTTCGTGGTGCTGGGCGTCGTGGGATCGGGCTTCGCCGTGGTCGTCTCGGCAGTGGTGGTTTCGGCAGACGTAGTCGTGGTTTCCTCCGTGGTGGTTACGGCGGGCTTGGTGGGGATCGGAGGCATGGAGTCACCCTTGGGGGGTGAGACGGTCAGTAAACGATCGTAAAAATTCTTGTGCTCCTCACCGAGCTGATCGGCAAACCAGCCGCGGTTTGCCTGCTCTGATGAGGCCTTGGCGGAAGCTTCACAGGCCGACGCAGGAACATAAGCGTTGGTGGCCAGGGAGGGAAACTCAAAGGTTTTCAGTCCCGTCCGCGAGATGTCTCCGTTGGGGACGTGATTCTCCGAGAAGCGCTTGCCGTTTCGGCTGTTGACCACCGTTTGAGAGCCTACGAGGAAATAACTGCGCAGAATGCTCTTGCCGTCGTCCCAGGTAGCATCCACGGCGTACCAGCGGCCGTCGTCCATGAGAACGTAGTTCCACATATGGTTTTCTTGCCCCGACGAGGTAATGCCGGTGCCCGAAACCAGGACGCAGCCGATGCCGTTTCGGTCGCAAAGCAGCTTGAACGCCTCGGCGTAGCCCTCGCAGACCGACCGTCCGTCCACCAGCGCGCCGTAGGCGTTGTAGGCATACGAGCCCTTCTTATCGTAGACGGTGGAGGCGCAGACGAAATCGTGAATGGAAAGGACCTTCTCGTAGAGGGTATCTCCCGTTGGAGTAAAGGACTCGATGGCGTCCTTGACGCGCTGAGTCATGCCCTTGGGGTCGGTAAACTCGTCGCGGCTGACCAGATAGTTGGTCAACGACGTGATCTTCCATCGGTACAGGTTGCCGTCCGGATGATCGCCGCTCATCGCTACCGAAACGTAGGAGGCACGGACGTCGATCCACATGGACTCCAGGGGGTGGTCCATCAAAAAGGCATCGTACGCCGTTTGAGAGATCGAGCGGATGGCGGCCTGGGCCTCGGCCGATTCTTCGTCGGTGGGCTGATCGGTCTTACTGGTATATTCGATCGGGGAGCGGAGAGGAATCTCCAGGGTGAGCTCCTCCCTTGCCTCCACCGAAAGCCCGGTGGGCAGAAGAAGGATAAGCGAGATCAAGAGGGATAGCACAGCCGCTATCCGATGCCGTTGGTTCTTCAAAACATATCAAATCCTTTTTTTATATATCAATATTATGATACACCATGATATGAGGGAAGTCAAGATAAAAATGTTGGTGGAGCAGAGAAAAAACTTGAAAAAAGAGAGATCCTCTCTTGACAAACGCTTCCCATGGGGGTATAATAAGAAAACAACAATTGAACAATCGTTCAAATGACAAAGGAGAGAAGAACGCGATGAACAAAAACCGTACGCCCTCCTGCGACTATCTCCACGTCCATCAGGAGCTTGTGGAGCAGGTGAACGCCAATATGCCAGACGAGGATCGGCTCATGGTGCTGGCAGAGCTCTACCGCGTTTTTGGTGACAGGACCAGGATCCGGATCCTGTACGCGCTGTTTGAAAGCGAAATGTGTGTTTGCGATATTGCCCAGGTCCTGGGCATGACCATATCCGCCATCTCCCACCAGCTGCGGGTGCTGAAGCAGGCTCGCCTCGTCAAATACCGCCGCGAGGGCAAGACCGTGTTCTACGCCCTCTCCGACGATCACGTTCGCTCCATCATCAACCAAGGGCTGGAGCACGTGGAAGAATAACCCCGAAAGGACTTACATACCGTGAAAAAAACATACCGTCTCATCGATCTGGACTGTGCCAACTGCGCTGCCAAAATGGAGGCCGCGATCCGGAAGATCGAGGGCGTTACCGACGCCTCGGTCTCCTATATGACGCAAAAGCTGACGCTGGAGGCTCCCGACGAGATCTTCGATCGGGTGCTGAAGCAGGCGCAAAAGGCCATTCGTAAGGTGGAGCCCGATTGCGAAATTGAGGTGTGAGCATCGATGACGAAAAAGCAAAAAAGACTCCTTCGCCGCATTCTCGTGACGGCCATTCTGTTTCTTGCGGCGGTGACGGGTGGGCTTTGGACGACGTTTGTGGGAATCGGGGCTCTATGGCAACGCCCTTGGTTCCGTTTGGCCGTCTTTCTTGTGCCATACCTTGCGGTGGGATTTCCTGTCTTAAAAAAAGCCGTGTCGGGGATCCTTCGCGGCCAGATCTTTGATGAGAATTTCCTTATGGCCCTGGCCACGGCGGGGGCGCTGATCATTGGGGAATACCCCGAGGCGGTCTTCGTGCTTCTGTTCTACGAGATCGGTGAGCTGTTTGAGAGCATCGCCGTGGGACGCAGCCGAAGATCCATCGCCGCCTTGATGGATCTTCATCCCGATGCCGCCACCGTGGAGCGGGAGGGAGCCCTTGTAACCGTCTCTCCCGAGGAGGTGGCGGTGGGAGAGGTGATCGTGATCCGCCCCGGAGAGAAAATTCCCCTGGACGGTACCGTCCTGGAGGGAAGCTCGTCCGTCAATACCGCCGCTCTCACCGGTGAGGCCGTACCCCGCGACGTGGAGGCCGGCGATGGCGTCCTCAGCGGATGCATCAACGGTGCCGGCCGCCTTCGCGTGAGGATAATCAAGCCCTACGGAGAATCGACCGCCGTGAAGATCCTTCGCTTGGTGGAGGAAGCGGCGGCAAGAAAAGCCAAAACGGAAGGCTTTATCACCCGCTTTGCCGCCTATTATACCCCCGCCGTGGTGATGGGGGCGCTACTCATCGCCGTTTTGCCGCCGCTGTTTATCGGAGGCTGGCGGGATTGGATCTACCGTGCGCTGAATTTCCTTGTGATCTCTTGCCCCTGCGCCCTGGTGATCTCGGTGCCGCTGACCTTTTTCGCCGGCATCGGCTCTGCCTCGAAAAACGGCATTTTGGTCAAGGGCTCTCATTTTTTGGAGCAGCTTGCTTCCTGCCGCGTCCTTGCCTTGGATAAAACCGGAACCTTGACCGAAGGCAGCTTTCACGTCACCGAGGTGTGCCCGTTGCAGGGAAGCCGGGAAGAGCTTCTGGCTTTGGCCGCTCTTGCCGAGAGCGATTCCACCCATCCCATCGCCAAGTCGCTCCGTACCGCTTGCGGTGAGAGCCTCGACCGCAGTCGTATGGGTGGGATCCGGGAGCTTTCGGGCCGAGGCGTTGAGGCCGTCATCGACGGAACAACGGTCCTCGTGGGCAATGCCCGTATGATGGCGGAGCAGTCGATTTCCGTTGCTGCTCCCGCCGCAAGCGGCACCACCGTCTACGTGGCAAGGGAAGGGGAGCTTCTCGGATATATCCGTATTTCCGATACCTTGAAGCCGGAGGCCGCCGAGGCCCTCTCCGCCCTTCGCAGAATGGGGGTAAGGCGACAGGTGATGCTAACCGGCGATACCGAAGCGGCGGCGAAGGAGGTGGCGGAGGCCCTGCAGCTTGACGAATATCGCGCCGCCCTCCTTCCCGACGGCAAGGTGAGGGCCGTGGAGCGATTGCTCTCGGAAAAGAGAAGGGGTGATACCTTGGCCTTCGTGGGGGACGGCATCAACGATGCTCCGGTGCTTGCCCTGGCTGACGTGGGGGTGGCTATGGGGGCTCTCGGCTCCGATGCCGCCATTGAGGCCGCCGACGTGGTCATCATGGACGACGATTTGCGGCGCATGGTGAAGGCCGTTTCCGTTGCCCGTAAGACGAGAGGCATCGTCAGACAAAACATCGTCTTTTCCCTTGCGGTCAAGTTCGCCGTTCTGTTATTCAGTGCTCTGGGACTGGTCTCCCTGTGGGAGGCGGTCTTTGCCGACGTGGGCGTGATGGTTCTGGCGGTTTTGAACGCTATGCGGGCCATGAAAAATTAAAAAACGACTCTTGCATACAGCAAGAGTCGTTTTTTTTTTTGCAGAAGGGCCGCTTTATGCCTGGGGCTTATAGCTGTCCTTCAGGGTTACGGTACGGATGAAGGTGCCGGGGTTCTTTCCGTCGGGGGTAAAGTAGCCGGTACGGACGAACTGGAAGCGGTCGCCGGCCTTGGCGTCGGCAAGACATTTTTCCAGCTTGGCGTTTTTCAGGACCTTCTTGGACTCGGGATTCAGATAGTCGGTGTACTCCTTGTCCTTGGGCAGCTTGGAGGGATCCTCCAGCGTCAGGAGCTTGTCGTACAGGACCACCTCGGCGTCGTAGGCGTTATCGGTCGACAGCCAGTGGATGGTGCCCTTGATCTTGCGGCCGTCCACGGGATTGCCGTTTCCGGTCTCCAGATCGGCGGTGACGTGGATCTCCTTCACCGAGCCGTCCTCGTTCTTCACGATCTCACCGCACTTGATGATATAGGCGCCCATGAGACGCACCTCGCCCTCGGGCTTCAGACGGAAGAACTTGGGCGGGGGAACCTCGGCAAAGTCCTCGGCGTCGATATATAGCTCGCGGGAGAAGGTAACGGTGCGGGTTCCCATTTCGGGATGCTGGGGGTGGTTGGGGAGCTCGAAGGTCTCTACCTTATCCTCGGGATAGTTGTCGACGATGACCTTGATGGGGTCAAGGACGGCCACGCGGCGGGTGGCGGTCTCGTTCAGCTCGTCGCGGATGCAGGCCTCAAGCAAACGAATGTCCACCAGGCTGTCGGATTTTGCCACGCCGATGCGGGAGCAGAAATCCACGATGGAGGCGCCGGTATAGCCCCGGCGGCGCATACCGCAGAGGGTAGGCATACGGGGATCGTCCCAGCCGTCCACCATGCCGCTCTCCACAAGACCGCGAAGGAATCGCTTGGACAGCACGGTATAGGTGATGTTCAGTCGGGCAAATTCGATCTGACGGGGCTTATGGGGGACGCTGACGTGCTCGATCACCCAGTTATAGAGGGGACGGTGGATCTCAAATTCCAGCGAGCAGAGGGAATGGGTAATACCCTCCAGGGCGTCCTGAATGGGATGGGCAAAATCGTAGGTGGGGTAGATGCACCACTTGTCGCCGTAGCGGTGGTGAGGCATATGCTTGATGCGGTAGAGCACGGGGTCCCGCATCCAGAAGTTACCGGATGCCAGGTCGATCTTGGCGCGGAGGGTGTAGCGGCCGTTCTCAAATTCGCCGTTCTTCATGCGCTCGAAGAGCTCCAGGCTCTCCTCAATAGGGCGGTCACGCCAGGGAGAGCGGGCGGGATGAGTCAGATCCCCGCGGTATTCCTCCATCTGCTCGGCGGTCAGCTCACAGACGTAGGCAAGCCCCTTCTTGATCAGCTCTACGGCGAACTCGTAATCCTTATCGAAATAGTCGGAGCCGTAGAAGAAGCGGTCCTCCCAGTCGAAGCCCAGCCAATGGATGTCCTCCTTGATGGCGTCGACGTATTCGGTGTCCTCCTTGGCGGGGTTGGTATCGTCCATGCGGAGGTTGCACATGCCGCCGTACTTCTTGGCGGTGCCGAAATCGATGGCGAGGGCCTTGCAGTGGCCGATGTGGAGATAGCCGTTGGGCTCGGGAGGGAAACGGGTGTGTACCGTGTCGACCTTACCCTCGGCCAGGTCTTCGTTGATAAATTCTTCAATGAAATTGGATGCTTCGATAGCCATATCGGATGTCCTTTCGGGTGATGAATTACGAGAGTGTGGCGATCATGGCACGGATCCGCTTTTCGGTGCGGTCACGGCCCAGGATCTGCATGACGGTGTAGAGGTCGGGGGAGTTCATCTTACCGGTGACGGCCACGCGGAGGAACATACTCACGTCGGCCACGTTTCCGGGATAGGCGTCGGGATCCTGCTTATAGGCCTTCATGTCGGTGGCGTAGCCAAGCTCGGCGGCGATGGCCTTTACCTTTTCGAACCACAGGTTCATATCGTCGGCGGGATCGTAGGTCTGAAGGAACTTGGTCAGAACCGCCACGATATGCTCCTTCGGGAACTTATCGGGATATGCGTCCTCAATGGCAAAATAACGGTCGAAGAAGAAGCCCATATACGGCTTGGCGTCGCACCAGGTGGCAAGGTCCTTGCGGGGCTTCTTGCCGCCACGGCCGATGGCGAGGATGGCACGGGTCACGGCGGGATCGGCGGTAAGCTCGGCGGCAAACTCGGGATCGAATTCAGCGGCCCACGCCGTCAATTTATCGTACACCTCGTCGGCGGTCATGCGGGAGAGGATGTTCTTGGACACGTCGTTCAGCTTGGCGAAGTCGAAGAGGCATCCCGCCACCGCCATCTTCTTGATGTTGAAGGGGAACTCGGTGTAGGGCTTATCGGGATTCAGCA
The DNA here is from genome assembly GCA_015064295.1 of Oscillospiraceae bacterium. Lineage (GTDB taxonomy): Bacteria > Bacillota > Clostridia > Oscillospirales > CAG-272 > Colimorpha_A. The sequence goes on from SVSM01000002.1 coordinate 70,769, forward strand.
TATGCCACTCCTCGTAGTTACTGTTGAGAAGCGTCATGATATACTCGCACACCGCCTCGGGACAGTAGCCCATGCGGGTGTAATCGTCCATATTGGCGCCCATATCCCGCTTGGAGAGCTTCTTTTTGTTGCCGTTTTCGTCCAGACGCATGATCTGGGCGATGTGCATATACTTGGGAAGCTTAAAGCCGAGATAACGGAAGAGCTGCACGTGCTTGGGCAGAGAGGGGAGCCATTCCTCACCGCGGATGACGTGGGTAGTACCCATCAGATGATCGTCCACGGCGTGGGCAAAATGGTAGGTGGGAATGCCGTCGGATTTGAGGAGGACGAAGTCCTCGTCGTTCTCGGGAAATTCCAGCGCACCGCGGATCAGGTCGGTGCTTTTGACGGTCTTTTTGCCGTCACCGTCCGAGAGGATACGGAGAACGAAGGGATCGCCGGCGGCAAGGTGTGCCTCGACCTCCTCCATGGTGAATTCGCGTTGCTTCAGCATGTCCTCCCGCTGGGCGGCGGCGGCCTCCTCGGTCCAGACCTTGTTCTTGACCTCGGTCTTTTTGTCGGCGGCGTTCAGCTTGTCCAGCTCGTCCTGCGTCGTAAAGACGGGGTAGGCCTTGCCCTCCGAAACCAGCTGCTTGGCAAAGACGTGATAGAGCGGGCCGCGCTGGCTCTGCTTATAGGGGCCGTAGAGTCCCTTGTCGGCGATCTTGCCGCTTTCGTCCAGGATCGCACCCTCGTCAAAGCGGATGCCGTAGGTGGCAAGGGTCTTGATCAGGCCCTCCGCCGCCCCCTCAACCTCGCGCTTGGCGTCGGTATCCTCAATGCGGAGGTAGAAGACGCCGCCCGACTGATGAGCCAGACGCTCACAGACGGTGGAGGGGAAAAGGCCGCCAAAGTGGACGAAGCCGGTAGGGCTGGGAGCAAAACGGGTGACCTTGGCGCCCTCGGGAAGCTCCCGGGCGGGATAACGGGCCTGAAGCTCCTCGGTGGTTTCGGTCACGTGAGGGAAGAGAAGGTCGGCAAGTCGGTTGAAGTCCATGGTATATCGTCCTTTCGTCAGTTCAGGTAGAGGTTGTGTTCCAGCTCGTGGTACAGGTGGGTGGAGGGGCCGTGGCCGGGAAAGAGCTTCATATCGCGGCCGTCGCAGGCCTTGACGAGCTTGGCAAGGGATGCCATCAAGGTATCGTAATCCCCTCCGGGGAAATCGTACCGCCCCGCCGACTCGCGAAAGAGGGTGTCGCCGGTCAGCACGGCGCCCGCCTCGTAGTCGAAAAGGCAGAGGGAGCCGGGAGTGTGGCCGGGGGTATGGCAGACGGTCAGGGAGGACTGTCCCACCGTGACGGTGTCTCCATCGGCCAGAAGACGGTCGGCGGGAGCAAAGGTGGGGTTGAGTCGGGAATAGCGGTGAAACATATTTTTGTCGTTGTCGTGAAGCAGCGCGGTCTCCGCCTCATGGTGGAGGAGGGGAGCGCCCGTGGCCTCTCGGAGCTCGTTCAGCGACAGCACGTGATCAAAATGCCCGTGAGTGATGAGAATGGCAGTCACGCGGCACTGCTTGTCCCGGGCGGCGTTCAGGATGCGGTCGGGGGTGGTATCGCCGGGATCTACGATGACGGCCTCCCGGGTGGCCTCGTCTACCATGAGGTAGCAGTTGGTGCCCAAGGGACCAACGGCGTATTTGTAAATCTTCAAGGGAGATCTCCTGCTGTGATACGGTTTGTCTCTAATTCTATTATTATATCATATAAACCCGATCTTGTCTATATCCCCCTTGGGAAATTTCCGAAAAAATCCCAAAAATCAACGAACTGTGAAAAAACGGTGAAGAAAGTGTGGGCAAGCGATAAAAAAAGAGGCAACAAGGTAAGAACAAACGGTAAATGTTCGGTTTGGGCTTGACGAATTGGGATTTTTGTGGTAAGATATATCTGTTTGTCGGACTCATCCGACTCTTTTACGCTGTTGCGTGACAGCATCCCGCACGTTTCCCGTCGGATCGCCTTATCCGCATTCGGGGACAAGCCGGGGTTTTGCCGCAAGCCGACGATTGCGGGATCGACCTATCATATAAATTTTGGGTTCGTCGGAGAACGGAGTTTAACATGGGCAAGGGCAGCCGTAACCGAGAGGTCCGCATCGCTGATCAAGAGGCGGTAACCAATGGCGGAATGAAGCTCTCAAAGAAGCAGCTGATCAAACAGCAGGAGCAAAAGGAAAAGACCAAAAAGATCATTACCATGGTCGCTACCATCGCGATTCTCGTGGCGGTGATCGTGGGCGTCGTGGTGGTTTCGCTGAATAAGACCCCCAAGCTGGAGGGTAATATTTCCGCTACCTCGGAGAAATACGAGATCGACAACGCCATGATGGCGTATTTCCTGTACAGCCAGTACAATACCTTCGTCAATAACAATTACTACTATCTGAACGCCTACGGACTCAATCCGTCCATCAGCCTGAAGTATCAGAACACCCCCGGATCGAACACCTCCTGGTTCACCTATTTCATGAACTCGGCTAAGGTCCAGGTCAACGAGCTGGTGGCGATGGCAAGCGAAGCACAGGCTAAGGGTGTTTCCCTTGACGAAAAGGAAGTGGAAGAGATCGACCACTACCTCAGCGACATGGCCGCGTCGGTCAAGAAGGACGGTTATCGGAATCTTGACAAGTATCTGGCAGCCGTTTACACCGCCGGTGTGACCGAGGGTGCCGTTCGCAAGTGCCTGCTGCTGCAGGAATTGGCCTCCAAGTACTACGAGCAGCTCCTTGACACCGAGGAGTTCACCTATACCGACGAGGAGATGGAGAAGTACGTAAAGGACAATCCCGAGAGCTTCTATAAGTTCGACTACGTCTACTACGACTTTACCCCCACCTTCCTCAAGCCCGGCACCACCGACGACGAGAAGAAGGCAGCCATTGAGGATGCCAAGAAGAAGGCCGAGGAATTTATCGCCAAGGTAACCGACGAGGCCTCCTTCAAGAACCTGATCGTCGAGCTGGAAAAGGCTGCCGAGGAGGAAGCCAAGGCTACCGATACCACCTCTGCCGCTACCGGCACCGGTGACGAAAAGGAAAAGACCGACGAGGATTACCTCAAGAACTTCATCAAGAAGGGTGAGGCCTACAAGGCATCCACCGACTTCGGCAAGTGGGCCTTTGACGACGAGCGCAAGACCGGCGACTTCGACGTGATCGAGCTCACCACCACCAAGAAGGTGGACGGCAAGGACGTGACCGAGGTCACCGGCTACGCCGTATACTTCCTGACCCAGGCCAAGTACCGTGACGATTACGCCACCAAGGACGTTCGTCATATCCTCTTCACCAAGAACACCTACGGCTCCGATGCCGCCGCCAAGGCAAAGGCCGAGGAGATCCTTGCCGAGTTCAACAAGGGCGACAAGACGGCCGAGGCCTTCGGCGAGCTGGCCAAGAAGTACACCGAGGACAGCAACGGTGACGAGGGCGGTCTCTACGAGAACGTGCTCAAGGACTACATGGTCACCGAGTTCAACGACTGGATGTACAACGAGAAGCGTGAGGTCGGCGACGTGGAGATCGTGAAGACCACCTACGGCTATCACATCATGTACCACGTGGGCGACGGCGAGATCGCATGGAAGCTCAGCGCCGAGAGCTATCTGGAGCAGGAGGACTACGAGGAGTATCTGAAGGCTCTGGAAAAGACCTATCCCGTAACCTACGACAACGCCAAGCTGGCTACCATTCCGTAAACGAAACCAAGCGCCCCCAAGGCCAAGAGCCTTGGGGGCGCATTTTTTTTGCGGGGGAGGGAGGTCAGCGCTTCATGTCGTCGGTTGCGGGATTGTCGATGAGCTCGCCTCGGTCGGTAAAGCGGGAGCCGTGGCAGGGGCAGTCCCAGCTATGCTCCTGCTTGTTATAGACCAGCGCACAGCCAAGGTGTGGGCAGCGGGGAGCCGTCGGTGTCAAAAGATGGAGCACCGACTCGGCGGCGTTGACCGCCAGCTGAGGGTGAAGAACCGAACGGGAGGGCGAAAACAGGGAAGCATACCGATTATCCTTGCCTTGTACCAGGTCGGCCAGGATTTTGGCTGCCACCATGGAGGAGGTCATCCCCCATTTGTTGAAGCCGGTAGCCGTGAAGAGATTCAGCGTATGCTTGCCGTACCGGCCGATATACGGCACTCCGTCAAGGGACATGCAGTCCTGGGTGGCAAAGCGGGCGACCTCCCTGGCACGGGGATAATGGCGGCGGGCAAAGTCGGAAAGCTCCTTCCAATCTCCGCCCTGCTTACCGGTGCGGTGGCTGCCGCCGCCCAGCAACAGAAGCCCGCCGTAGGTGCGGAAGGACAGTCCCTTAAGATCCTCGTCCACGTACATCCCCTTGGGATCCTCCGCCCCTTCCAGGGCTATGACGTAGGAACGGTGCTGATAGAGCTTCAAGAAGTAACCGCCGTGCTTATTGATGAAGGGGAAGTGCGTGGTGACGAGAATGTGTTTTGCCCGGATCCTTCCCCGATCGGTGACGGCCTCCTGAGGCTTTAGCTCCAACACCTTCGTGTGTTCCTGAATGCGAAGGTCCTTTGCTATGGCGTAGAGAAATTTGAGAGGGTGAAGCTGGGCCTGGTTTTCCATCCGGACGGCCCCGGCCGTGGGAAAGGGAAGGGGCAGGTCGCACACAGGCCCTCCCGGGATCCCCAGCTTACGGTAGGCCTCGGCCTCCTTTTCGATCTTTCTTCGATCGGTCATCGCATACACGAAGGCGTCCTTCTCCTCAAAGTCACAGTCGATCGTGGCGCACAGCCTTCGATAGGCTTCCAGGGCCTCTCGGTTGGCCTCCCAATACAGGCGGGCCTTCTCCTCTCCAAACGAGACGATCAGCCGGTGATACAGAAGGCCGTGTTGGGCTGTGATCTTGGCGGTGGTATTTTGGGTAATGCCCCGACCGATGCGATCGGCTTCCACCAGAAGATAATCGACGCCTGCCGTTTTGAGGGCGTGGGCGCATAAGATCCCCGCCATACCGCCGCCGATGATCAGAACGTCGGTCCTTCGGTTTCCCGACAGCGGCTCAAAGGAGATCGGCGTTGCCGTTTTCGCCCAAACCGATTCCGGATGGAGCGTATCGTTTCTTTTTGTGTCCATGGTACACCTCCGTTTCGACTATCTTTTACAGAATCGAGGCAAGGTATACGGTGCTTTGTCGTTTTTGGGGGAGAATCCGCAATGGGAAAGAATTTTTTCCATAAATCGGGAAGGACGGTTGAAAAAAAGAAAGAGATATGGTATAATAAAGTGATTTGATGCTTTTAATCCCGCGGAGAGCGATCGATCGCTTTGTGCTCGACAGCTTCGGGCGAAGCGGTGCCGCGGATTCATCCGGATACGATTGATTGAGGAAACATTACCATGAACCAGGGAAAACCCAATTATAAGCTGACCAAGCTTGCCTGCTATACCGCATCCTTTACCATGTCGTCCATCTTCTGCGTCCCGCCGCTCCTTTTTGTGACGCTGCGGGATATGTACGATATATCCTATACGCTGCTCGGTACGCTGGTGCTGACCAATTTCTTTACTCAGCTGACCGTCGACCTGATCTTTACGGCGTTTTCCAAGCATTTTAACGCCCGTAAAGTCCTACGGGTGATGCCGCTGATCACCTCGGCGGGGTTGGGGATCTATGCGCTGACCCCGACCTTCTTCCCCCAAATTGCCTACGCAGGTCTCTTGATCGGCACCGTGATCTTCTCGGTGGCGGCGGGACTGTCTGAGGTGCTGATCAGTCCGGCGATCGCGGCGATCCCCTCGGATAATCCGCAACGGGATATGAGCCTTCTTCATTCCGTGTACGCCTTCGGCGTCTTTAGCATGGTCGTGATCAGTACCGTCTTCCTCAAGCTGTTCGGCACGCAGAATTGGATGTATTTGGTGCTGTTCCTGGCGCTGCTTCCCATCATAGCGGCTCTTTTGCTGATGCTCTCTCCCATGCCGAACATGGAAGCGGCGGAAGAGCAGGGAACGGCAAAGAGAACCAAAACGCGGACGGTAGGTCTGCTTCTTTGCGCCGCCTGCATCTTCTTCGGAAGCTGTGCGGAAAACGGCATGGCAAACTGGATCTCCGGCTACGTCGAAAATGCTCTCGGTGTGGATAAGGCCGTTGGGGATATTCTCGGTATGGCCATGTTTGCCGTGCTTCTCGGCCTTGCCAGGATCCTCTACGCTCGGTACGGGAAAAACATCGACCCCATTCTGCTTATCGGTATGATCTGTGCCGCCGTTTGTTATCTCATAGCCGGCCTTTCCACAAACGTGATCGTTGCCTTTATTGCCTGCATTTTCGTCGGCCTCTTTGCCTCCATGCTGTGGCCGGGGGTGCTCATCGCCATGGAGGAACGGATCCCCGGCGCCGGTGTTGCCGGTTTTGCTTTGATGGCGGCCGGAGGGGATCTCGGCGCCTCGGTGTCTCCCCAGCTCTTGGGGATCGTGATCGACCGGGTATCTGCGAGCGAGATCGCCGCGGAGCTGAGCGTGAAGCTCAATCTGACGACCGAGCAGATCGGCCTGAAGGCCGGCATGCTGGTGGGGGCGGTCTTCCCAATCATCGGTACGGTGCTGGTGATCCTCTTTATTCGCTTCTTCAAAAAGCATAAAACCTGTTGAGGAGTGCCTAAATTTCCCCTTATATTTTTGGAAAAGAATTGATTTCTTTTCCAAAACATGATACAATAGTACAAGTTAAGATGGCCGTAGCTTCGTTTTTTCGGTTTTATATTGTGACGGAGCACGGCTTTGTGATACGAAAAGGAGACAGAAAGCATGAGAGTTTTAGCAATCGGAGCACATCCCGACGATATTGAGATCGCTTGCTCGGGAACCCTTGCCAAATGCGTCAAGCGGGGCGACACCGTCATCGTTTGCCACGTTTCCACGGGAAATCTGGGCCACGTGATCATTCCGCCCGACGAGCTGGCGGTGATCCGCGCCGGCGAAGCTAAGCGTGCAGGTGCTCTTGCCGGTATTGAGGTCATCTGCGCCGGCTTTAACGACCTGGATATTTTTGATAACAACAAGGAGGCACGGGACCGCATGGTGGAGATCATCCAGTATGCCGATCCCGATGTGATCATCACCCACAACCCCGACGACTATATGCCCGACCATACCGCCGTCTCCCGTTTGGTATTCGACGCTTCCTTTACCGCAACCCTCCCCAACTATCCCACCAAGACGGGAAAGGCCGCCAAGCTGGTGCCGATCTACTACATGGATACCCTGGCGGGCGTGAATTTCCAGCCCACCGAATACGTGGACATCAGCGAAGAGATCGATCTGAAGATCCAAATGCTGGAATGTCACGAGAGCCAGCTGGTCTGGATGCGTGAGCACGATGGCATCGATTTCGCCGACATGGTGAGAACCTGCTCCCGTTACCGCGGCTATCAGTGCGGCGCGGACTATGCCGAGGGCTTCCGTCCCTGCCAGGTCTACTTAAAGGGAACGGCCAAGAGACTGCTTCCGTAACGATCCCCGCGAAATCAATCAATAAACGGCATTGCCGTAAGGAGGATACTATGAATTTTATTTCCACTGTGAAGGGAAGCCTGCTTGAGGGCTTCTATCCCGAAGGCTGGGATTTTGACAAGATCGACGCCTGCTGCGCCAACGCGCCGGAATCGGTCTGCGAGCCCCAGGACTTCTGGAATCCCGGCTTCACGCCGGTGCCCTGCGATTCGCTGGGTGAGTTCGACGTCAAGATGGGCCATGAGATCGCAAACGAGATCAAAAAGGCCAAGGAAAGAGGCGAAAAGATCGCCTTCATTCTCCCGGTCGGCCCCATGGGTATGTACAAATGGGCGGTCTATTTCCTGACCGAATGGAAGGTCAAGTGCGACCACGTCTGGTGCTTCAATATGGATGAGTGGGCCGATGCCGACGGCAATACCATCACCGGTGAGGCCTCCTTCCAGAACGCGATGGAGAACGCCTTCTACAATCCCCTGGGCGAGCTGACGGTGCCCAAGGATCACCGCAACTTTGCTACCAAGGACAATCTGCCCTCCTATCCCGAGAAGATCGCCGCACTGAAGGCCCAGGGCGCCAAGCTGGTGCTGGTCTACGGTATCGGCAGAATGTGCCACATCGCCTTCTGGGAACCCCAGTTCGGCTCGGAGTTTACCTCGGATGAGGAATGGCTGAAGCAGCCCTATCGCATCGGCGCCAAGCTCCATCCCCTGACCATCGAGCAGAACGCGCTGACCAGCTTCCGCAGCCGTACCAGTCTGGTTCCTTGCCGTGCCAACACGGTGGGACCTGCTCTGCTGTTCCAGGCTGACTACGCCATTGGTGGCGCCGACGGTGTTCTCTCCCGCGGTATGCAGTGGCAGGGTATGAGCTTCTGGATGACGCTCCGCTACCGTCCTACCCGCTTCGTTACCTCCAGCTACATCCCCACCATTCCCGGACGTCTCTTCTTCATGAAGGAGCTTGCCGGTCCTCTCTGCCCCGACGTTAACTGATCGGAGCATACGATCGTCATAAACAAATACCCCCCTTACGGTAGTTTCTGTTCTACCGTAAGGGGGGTATTTTGTCCGTATTTATGTTCTTTCTCAGAGACGGAAGTTTCAGCCGTGCGGGATTACAGCTTGGTTCCGCAGTTGGGGCAGAAGCCACCGCTTTCTACCTTGGCTCCGCAGGTCGGGCAAAAGGGAGCAGGCTGCTGTTCAACAGGAGCGGCCGGGGCTGCGTTGACAGCGGCGGGCTTCTTTTCTTTCTTTTTCTTCGTTTCGTCAGGGCATTCCAGTTTATTGTTGATCTGCGTTACGTTCTTGATGAGAATGAGGAACATCATGATGAACTCGTACGCCAAACGGATGCCGATCGGGCCAAAGAGCATCAGAAGGATGCCGTAGCCTCCGAACCAAGTCGATCCGCCAAAGAAGCCGCGCTGCACGTAGAAGAGCATACAGAAGCCAAGCGCTACGATGAAGATCGTCGCAAAGACGTACAGTGCCTGGAGGATCTTTTCAATCACAAGGTACTTGAAATTGAAGGTGTCGTGAAGGAACTTACCGAATTTGTTGAGTCTTGCACGCTTCTTTTCGGGAATGATGAAGATAAATGCGAGGACGGTTGCGACCAGGGTAAGCAAAAATGCGATAACAGGGAGAACAACAGCTGACATGATGATATACCTGCTTCCTTTATTATTTGGTATGCTGTTAATACAATTATACAGAATTATACAAACTTTGTCAACAATAAATTAATAAAAAATGAACAATATCCCCCGCGGAGAGCTCCGCAGGGGATATTGGAGGCGAATGACTCAGGTCGTCCTGAGGGGATTGATTGTATATATAGATTCTTATCCGTACAACCAGCTTGACGGGATCAAAAAGGTATACGGTGCCGTGACCAGGGCAAAGGTGAGGGATAGCTTGAAGCGCAAGGGCTTGTCGGTTTTTCGGAAGGTGACAAAGTAGTTCAGCAGAAAGATCAAGACGGCCGAGATCCCGATGGCAGGCGCCGTCAGGTAGAGCTCGTCGCCCATCCGGCCGACCTCAAACACCAGCATCATGAGAAGCAGATAGCCGGCGCCGATCAGATCGGAGATCATGCCGAAGAGGAAGATTTTGAGGATATAGCGCTTATACCATTGCCTCTTTTCGGCAATCTTGAGTACCGCCATGCTGATGAGGAAAACCAGGCTGTCAATGATGAAATTACCCGGAAGCACGATCAGCCATATTTGCGGGAACAATAACAGCATCCAAAAGGGAAATAAGACGTTGTACAGTTTGACGTCGTGATTCTTGCTATTCATTGCGTAACCTCCGTTTTGCTCGGTAGAAGTTCGACTGTGACTCCATTATATCATTTTTATTATAATAAATCAAGACAAAACTCCCCTCGGATTGCTCCGAGGGGAGTTTCATATAGGAAATTACTTCTTATCGGCGATAGCAGCCTGTGCTGCGGCCAGACGTGCGATCGGCACGCGGAAGGGAGAGCAGGAGACGTAGTCGAGGCCGATCTTGTGGCAGAACTCAACGGAGGAGGGGTCACCACCGTGCTCGCCGCAGATACCGACGTGGAGCTTGGGGTTGACGGGACGGCCGAGGGTGATGGCCATGTTCATCAGCTTACCAACACCGGTCTGGTCCAGCTTGGCGAAGGGATCGTTCTCGAAGATCTTGGCGTCGTAGTAAGCGCCCAGGAACTTGCCGGCGTCGTCGCGGGAGAAGCCGTAGGTCATCTGGGTCAGGTCGTTGGTACCGAAGCAGAAGAAGTCGGCGTTGGCGGCGATCTCGTCGGCGGTGAGGCAGGCACGAGGAATCTCGATCATGGTACCGACCTCATACTTGAGAGACACACCGGCAGCGGCGATCTCGGCATCGGCGGTAGCAACCACGACGGACTTGACGTACTTCAGCTCCTTTACGTCGCCAACCAGAGGAATCATGATCTCGGGTACCACGTTCCAGTCGGCGTGTGCCTTCTGAACGTTGATGGCGGCGCGGATGACGGCCTTGGTCTGCATAGCGGCGATCTCGGGGTAGGTAACGGCGAGACGGCAGCCGCGGTGGCCCATCATGGGGTTGAACTCGTGGAGCGAAGCGATGATGGTCTTGATGTCCTCAACGGTCTTGTTCTGAGCCTTGGCAAGGAGAGCGATGTCTTCCTCGGTGGTGGGAACGAACTCGTGGAGGGGGGGATCCAGGAAGCGGATGCAAACGGGAGTGCCTTCAAGAGCCTCGTAGAGCTTC
>SVSM01000003.1 GCA_015064295.1 Oscillospiraceae bacterium
AATGTGAAGTATCCTCGGAGCAACGGGTCGATTCTTTGATGTTCTTCCTCCGCCTTTTCAAGAGTTCTCACAAAGCAATCATACCCATATGTGTCTGCAAGATACGGAATTCCTGCAACCGACAACAAGTAGTTATAGTCAATATAGTCATGATTCTTTTCGAGGTTTTTTCGAAATTTCTCCATTACCGGATTTAATTCTTCCTCTGAAGCATAAATTGCATATCCGCGAATATAAAAAATCTTCATTGCAAGTCTGTGGCATTTTTTCAAATTTTCAAAATAGAACTCTTTCAGATCAAATGCTTTTGCAGAGGGATTGAGTAACAGAATGCGAAGATGATCGAATCGAATTTCCCAGATATGTTTTTTTGAAGTAGCTTTATCGCAGAGATAATCAATAAGTTCTTGTGATAGTTCTATATTGTATAGTTTATTTAGATTGGCAATGTAATCAGGATGCAGTAAGCAATCGGAACACTTTTTAAAAGTGCGTTCTAACTCTGATAATAGGCAGTTATCCATAATCTCCCCTCCTTGAGTAAATTATACCATAGATACAACTATATTTCAACAATTGTTGGCTGTAATTCAACGATTACACCAATAAATCAACGATTATCGGAACAGTTTAACGATTATCTGTATTTTAACGATTTAAAATAGAATTTAATTGATAATTTGCAAATTCATCTTCAAAAAGTTCTCAAATAAGCTGACTTTAGGCATAAAATAACCGTCATTCCGTTGTTTCAGAATGACGGTTATTCTTTGGCGTAGAAAGAGAGATTCTTGCAGACGGGGCTTTGCCCCTTACTACCCCGAGAATGCTACGCATTCTCGATTTCGACTCACTCAAGTCCTCCGCCAAAAAATAGCCACCCTTTTGGGGGGGCGTAGAAAGAGAGATTCTTGCAGACGGGGCTTTGCCCCTTACTGCCCCTAGAATGCTACGCATTCTCGATTTCGACTCGCTCAAGTCCTCCGCCAAAAAAATAGCCACCCTTTTGGGGGGGCGTAGAAAGAGAGATTCTTGCAGACGGGGCTACGCCCCTTTCTGCCCCGAGAACGCTACCGCATTCTCGATTTCGACTCACTCAAATCCTCCGCCAAAAAAATAGCCACCCTTTTGGGGTGGCTATTTTTTTGGCGGAGAAAGAGAGATTCGAACTCTCGCGCCGGTTTCCCGACCTACACCCTTAGCAGGGGCGCCTCTTCACCAACTTGAGTACTTCTCCACTCGGTGACGGTAGTATTATACCACAAAACAACCCTTTTGGCAAGAGAAAAAATATTAAATTTATGTGAACGAGTGATCGAGGCGGCCGTCGGCCGGTTCTTGACAATTTTCGTCAGCCGTTGTATAATAATGATACGATAACAAGCACGAGGTAACGCGATGTTAAACAAGCCACTGGCCGACCGTGTTCGACCGACCTCCTTTGATGAAATGGTGGGACAGAGCCACCTCTTCGGTGAGAACGGCACGGTGCGGAAGATCTGTGCCGAGCACTATCTTCCCAACATGATCTTTTACGGCCCACCCGGCACCGGTAAGACCACGGCGGCGGGTATCATTGCGGCGGGCTCAGGCATGACGCTCCGCCATCTCAACGCCACCTCGGCGTCGCTTTCCGACGTCAAGGACGTGGTGGCCGAGACGGGGACGCTCCTCGGCAGCGAGGGGATCCTCCTCTATCTTGACGAGATCCAATACTTCAACAAAAAGCAGCAGCAGTCCCTGCTTGAATACATCGAGGACGGGCGCATCACGCTGATCGCCTCCACCACCGAGAACCCCTATCTCTACGTCTACAACGCCATTCTCTCCCGCTCGGCGGTGTTTGAGTTCAAGGCGGTGTCGGCTATCGAGATCCTGCCCGCTCTGCGCCGTGCCATGGGCGTGTTAAACACCGAAACGGGACGGGAGAAGACGGTCACCGACGAGGTGCTGACGTACATCGCAGGTGCGGCGGCCGGAGACGTTCGGCGGGCGGTGAACCTGCTGGAAAACACCTATTTTACCGCCGGCAAGGAGCTGACCAAGGAAGCCGTCCGGGCCTTTACCCCCTCGGTGATCGGCAACTTTGACAAGAGCGGCACGGTGCATTACGATCTGCTATCGGGGCTGCAAAAATCCATTCGCGGCTCCGATCCCGACGCGGCCATCTTCTATCTGGCCAAGATCCTTGAGGGCGGCGATCTCATCGGTGCCTGTCGGCGCTTGCAGGTGATCGCCTGCGAGGACATCGGCCTTGCCTATCCGCAAGCGGCGCAGATCGTCCTGTCCTGCGTGCAGATGGCCAACAACCTGGGCCTGCCTGAGGCGCGGATCCCCTTGGCCGAGGCGACGGTGCTGCTTGCTACCGCGCCCAAGTCCAACAGTGCCTATCTGGCCTACGCGGCGGCCGCCGAGGACATTGCGGCGGGGAAGGGGCAGGTCATGCCGCCTTATCTTCGTCCCTCCAATCAGTTCGACGGCTACAAGTATCCCCACGATTACGAGAACCATTACGTCAAGCAGCAATATCTGCCCGACGATCTGAAAAACGCTGCCTACTATACCTACGGTGACAACAAGACCGAGCAGGCCGCCAAGACCTACTGGGAGAAGATCAAGAAATAATCTCACGAAAAGAAGCGAAAAACGGCGTTTTTCGCTTCTTTCTTTTTGCATCGTGGGTTTGACAAGGGGCGTTTTTTGTGGTATAATAAAATAAATATGCCGTTATGGCAAAAGAAAGGGGTTCGGAGAAAAGGATGAAGCTGCGGCTTATGATCTTGCTCACCCTGCTGGCCCTTCTTGCGGTGTCGATTCCGGCAGGAATGGCGTCTACGGCGGAGCCCCTTCCGCTCCCCACGTTCAAGGAGGAGCTGACGCCGACGATGTCCCCCGACGAGGAGACGCCCGAAACGCTCTTACCTCACGAAGCGCTGCCGCCCGAGACTCATACCATTACCCTGTCCTTCGTGGGGGACTGTATGCTGGCCTCCTATAAGGGGCAGTACGGCGCCAAAAAGTTTAACACGGCGGCTGATAAATACCCTGCCTCTCACTTTTTTGAGAAGATGTATCCCATCTTTTCCTCCGATGATTTTACCATCGCCAACTGTGAAAACGTCTTTACCGACCGTGATCTGACTGAACGGGCCAAGAACCACAGCCCCGCCTATTGGTACAAGAGCCCCTCCAAAAACGCCGCCATCTTCAAGGAAGGGGCGGTGGAGATCGTCTCTCTGGCCAACAACCATTTTAACGATTACGGCAAGGCAGGGAAAACCGACACCATCGCGGCGGTGGAGGCCCAGGGCCTTCTCTGGGGAAAGGACGGTGATCCCGTCATCGTCGAGAAATACGGCGTTCGGATCGGCATCGTCATGTGCGGTCTCTGGGGCTCCTATCAGACGAAATCGGTCATCAAGGAGATCAAGGCCCTGGAGGAGGTCACCGACTATCAGATCGTGTACTACCACGGTGGTACCGAGCGGGTCTATACGCCAAACCCTTGGCGTGTGACCGCCTCGGAGGATATGATCGATGCGGGAGCCGATCTGGTGATCGGCGGCCATCCCCACGTGCTTCAGCCCATGACCACCTATAAGGGACGTGACGTCCTGTATTCTCTCGGCAATTTCCTCTTTGGCGGGACCACCCGCGACGACCGTTTCACGGTGGTCTATCAAAAGATCCTCACCGTGTCCGAGGGCGTGATCCTGGAGGAGAGCCACAACCTGATCCCCGTCTACGAGTACGAAGGGAAGTCCACGACGATTTGGCAGCCCTTTCCCATGGAGGCAGGCAGTAAGGATTACGAAAAGGTCCTTGCCTTTATGCGGGGCGAGACCAAGTCTCCCAAGGCTTGATCACCGCAGCAGCATCAGTCCCCCTGCCACGATGACGAGAAGGGCAAACAGCTTCTCAAGAAACGACGTGGGAAGTCGGTCGAGAAGCCAGGCACCCAGCGCGCCGCCTATGGCGGCGGGAATGAGATACGACGGAAGTCGATCGGTCACGATCGGTTCTCTCAGTGCATAGATTACCGCCGATACCGCCGAAAGGGCCAGGGTGACCAGGGCCGTGGAGGCCAGAAGATCCCGCGTGTTTTGCTCATCCCTTCGACTCAAAAAATAGGAGCCGAAAAGCAGCAGGATCCCGCCTCCCGTGCCGAGAAAGCCGTTGATAAAGCCGGCCGAGGCGCCGAGAAGCAGGTAGGAAAGTGTGCTTGGATGCGATCGTTTCATGGGGCCTCCGTCATGTTTGGGCGGTGAGTCGCCTATATATGAAAAGAGTAATTATGCAAAAGGAAGGTGCGGCGTCTTGTCGATAGTATCTGCGATTTTCTATGGAATCATTCAAGGGTTAACGGAGTTTCTTCCGGTGTCAAGCTCGGGGCATCTTGCCATCGCCCACGGGATCTTTGGCACCGCTAATTTAGACGCCGATTATTTCACCTTCGATATTCTTCTGCACCTGGCTACCCTGGTGGCGGTGCTGATCGTCTATCATAAGGACATCTTCCCGCTGATCCCTGCCTTTTTTCGACTGATCGGCAAGGTGTTCCGCGGCAAATTCCGCCTTTCGGAATACGACGATCGGGAAAAAATGCTGGTATATCTGATCCTCGCAACCCTGCCTCTGGTAGCGGCGGTGTTCTTGAACGATAAGGTGGAGGCGCTGGGACAGTACGTCAAGGTCGTGGGCGGGATCCTGATCCTAAACGGTGTGGTGCTCTTTTTATCGGATCGCATCGGGAAGGGCGACAGGGAGCTTTCCGATATGAAGCCCGGGAATGCACTGACGGTAGGTCTTTGCCAGCTCTGTGCCATCCTGCCGGGACTTTCCCGCTCGGGATCCACCATCACCGGCGGCCGTCTCTGCGGCTTCAGCCGTGAGTTTGCCGTAAAATTCTCCTTCATCCTCTCCATTCCCGCCATTTTGGGGGCAAACATTTTTAAGATCCCGGATCTGATGGAGAACCCCATTCCCGCCGCGGATCTCCCCGCCTACGGGCTTGGAATGCTGGCGGCGGCGGTGACGGGCATCCTGGCCATGAAGCTGCTGGCTTACGTATCCAAGAAATCCAATTTCCGCGTGTTTTCTCTCTACTGCGTGGCCGTCGGTCTGCTGGCGGTCCTGTTCGGATGATGAAATGACGAAAGAAAAGGACGTATAACGATGTCGGATACCAAGAAAAACAAAAAAACGACCAAGAAAAGCGGGTCGGCCGGATCCAAGCTTACCGGAAGACGGGCCGAGGCCGTCAAAAAAACGGCGCCCAAACAGGAGCAGCAGGTGGAAGCCGTTGACAGAACCATCCACCAACTTCTCCCTTATCTGTTCGGCGTGGCGGCCATCTTTATTCTGATCTGCTTCTTCTCCGAGGGGCTGACGGGTATCGTGGGCAAGGCTCTGCGGTGGCTGTTCTACGGCCTCTTCGGCGGCACGGCCTTCGCAGTGCCGGTGCTTCTTGCCATCCTTGCCGTCTTTTGGCGCAAGGCCCTGCGAAAGGGCGGGCCTAACCTTCTGACGGTCTATCAGGCCATCTTTTTCATCTTCCTTTCGGCCATGATCCATATCTGGGCCAAGGGAGAGCTTGAGG
Organism: Oscillospiraceae bacterium; assembly: GCA_015064295.1. Taxonomy (GTDB): domain Bacteria; phylum Bacillota; class Clostridia; order Oscillospirales; family CAG-272; genus Colimorpha_A. Next base: position 5,600 of record SVSM01000003.1, read on the forward strand.
CCTTCTCGCTCCCCACCTTCTGGAAGGATGGCATGAAACTGACGGGAGGCGGCGCCATCGGCGGGATATTGGGCTTTGCGCTCTATCAGCTCACGGGGCCCATCGGATCGAATATCATCGGCATCGCCGCCATGGTGGTGTTCGGACTCTTTATGTTCGGTCTGACGCCCTATTCCATTTACGTTTACATCGCCTATTATCTCCACGAGAGAAAGGAGCGCCTTGCCGCTGAGGAGGCGGTAGCGGAAGAAAAGCCCGAGCGCAAGACCTATCACTTCCGCCCTGCGGAAGTGGAGGAGACACCCTCCCGCGTCAAGCGTGATCCCATTGATCGTCATCGCTTTGAGCCAGACGTGGAGGTGGGAGACGGCTATACCGAAGAAGCTTCCGCCGTGACCGAGACGCCTGCCAAGGCAGAGGTCAACCCCTACGAGGGACTGGCTGAGGAGGACGTTCCGCCCTTTGACGTGGACGTTACCGTGGAGCGTGTGAAGCCCATCGATACCAAGAAGATCACCCGCCGTCCCGACTCGGTGCTTCCCAAAAACGGTACGCCCGACGATCCTACGGCCGAAGGAAAGACCGATTTACAGAGCATCTTCACCGATCCCGACGGGGTGGACGTGATCCAGCGTTTTGCCGAGGAGCAAAAGAAAAAGGAGCTGGAGAGACAGCGTCTGAACGGCATTCCGTCGGAAACGACGGAGGAGGATCTGAAGGTCTCCCGCACGTCTCTTGCCGAGGAGCGTGCGAAGGCGCCCGAGGTGGTGAAGAAGGAGTACGTCTACCCGCCGATCTCTCTCTTGCGGCTGGACAACACGCCGAAAAACGTGGACATCAGCGAGGAGCTGCACAGTAACGCCGTCAAGCTGGTGGAGACTCTTCGCAGCTTTAAGGTGCGTACCCGTATCGTCAACGTTTCCCGCGGGCCCGCCATCACCCGCTACGAGCTGGCCCCCGAGGAGGGCGTCCGCGTGCGTGCCATTGCGAACCTGGTGGACGATATTGCGCTGAATCTGGCCACTACCGGCGTTCGTATCGAGGCTCCTATCCCCGGCAAGGCCGCCGTGGGCATTGAGGTGCCGAATAAGAGCGTTTCTACGGTGTATCTCCGAGAGCTGGTGGATACCGAGACCTTCCGCAAGGCGCAGAGCAAGCTCCACGTCTCCCTTGGTGTGGACGTGGCAGGCGAGCCTGTGTATCTTGACATTGCCAAGATGCCTCACCTGCTGATCGCCGGTGCTACCGGTATGGGTAAGTCGGTCTGTATCAACAGTGTGATCACCAGTCTTCTCTATAAGTCCTCCCCCGAGGAGGTCAAGCTCATTCTGATCGATCCCAAGAAGGTAGAGCTCAACATCTATAACGGCCTGCCCCACCTCTTGGTTCCCGTGGTGTCCGAGCCCAAGAAGGCCGCCGGCTCCCTCCAGTGGGCGGTGACCGAAATGGAGCGCCGCTTCGCACTCATCGAGGAGGTAGGCGTCCGGGACGTGAAAATGTATAACACCGTCACCAAGGACGATCCCGAAAAGGAATTCCTCCCCCAGATTGTCATCATCATCGACGAGCTTGCCGACCTGATGATGACGGCTCCCGACGACGTGGAGGATTCTATCTGCCGTCTGGCCCAGAAGGCCCGCGCCGCCGGCATGCATCTCATCATCGGTACCCAGCGTCCCTCGGTGGACGTGATCACTGGCCTGATCAAGGCCAACGTGCCCTCCCGTATCGCCTTTACCGTAGCCTCCCAGACCGACTCCCGCGTGGTGCTGGATATGGCAGGCGCCGAAAAGCTGATCGGACGAGGCGATATGCTCTACGCACCGGTCGGCGCCTCCAAGCCCCGCCGTGTGCAGGGTGCTTTCGTCAGTGAGGTGGAGGTGGAGAACGTCGTGCGCTTCATCAAGGAACAAAACGGCGACGACGTGACCTATAGCTCCGAGATCATGGACAGCATCGAGCGCGCCGCCGCGGCTTGCGGAAGCGGCAAGAAGGGCGGAGGCGGCATCGGCTCAGCCGACGGAGATCTGGACGACGGCGGCGATTCCATGCTCCGTCCCGCCATCGAGCTGGCACTGGAGACCGGAAAGATCTCCACGTCCTTGATCCAAAGACGATTGTCTCTCGGCTACGGACGTGCCGCCAAGCTCATCGATGAGATGGAAAAGCGCGGTATCGTGTCACCCCCCGAAGGGCAAAAGCCCCGCACCCTCCTGATCACCAAGCAACAGTATATGGAGATGGTGCTGAACCGCAGCGAGGAGCTGTGAGACGCTCCTGCCACGGGATGCAACGCAAGAAAAAAGGAGTGCCGCTGACGCGGCACTCCTTTCGTTTTGGTGAGGCAAGAGAGACGTGCTCGCCTTGCCGATGCTTGGCAACGCTTCCACAAAAAAGAGGGCCATTCTCTTGATTCCGTCATGAGAATGTGATACAATAAAAGAAAAAAACGATGGGGGATCTTATGAGAGCAACGGAGATGGATATACAAAAGCTGGAGGAGCTCTACGCCGGCCGAAGGGCCTTTTTCGGCGACCTCCACAACCACGCCGATACCTCGGATCGCAGCGACGGCAAGCGGCCCCTTTCCCATTGGCGGGGTGCCCTTGAGGCCTTGAAGATGGACTTTGCCGCCATCCTGGACCACGGCCAGGTGGAGCATATGTATAAGCCCGAATGGGAGGACGGCCTGTTCGTGGGAGGCACCGAGCCGGGAACGAATATTTTAGACTTCAAGGGCGAATCCGGTTATATGCATTACAACATGATCTTTGCCGATGCCAAGCCGCTGGAGGAGCTTTTGGAGGCGTTCCCCGAGTTTGAATTTACCGGAGGGATCTTCGGTCGGTTTCGCTATCCCGATTTCACCACCGAGCGTTTTGTGGAATTGGTGGATTACGTGTTGGCTCACGATGGCTTTTTCGTTCATCCCCATCCTGCACAGCTGATGCGCTCCGAGGATCCTCGGGATTACGTGTTTCGGGAGCATACCGGTCTTGAGGTGTTTTACGGGAATCTGCGAAACGATTACACCAAGGCCAACTATCAGCTTTGGCTGAGCATTTTGGCCTGCGGGCTGAAGGTCTACGCCACGGGCGGAAATGACAATCACGCCTGTGCGGCAGACACGGCGCTGACCTGCATTTACGCCGAAGAAAAAAGCAACCGCGCCTATATCACCCGCTTGCGAGAGGGCGACGTGGTCTGTGGGTCGGTGGGGATCCGCATGGTCGTGAATGAGACACGGATGGGCGGAACCTGCGATTTCCGCGGGGGACGGCTGGTATGGAGCGTGCAGGATTTTCATCCCAGCGTAAAGAACCCCGAGCACACCTACCGTGTGGAGCTTTGGGATCATAACGGTGTGGTGATGAGTCAAGAGATCCTCTGTGATCAGCCGTCATATTTTGCCGTCGATACCGATCCCAAAGCAAAATTTTATCGGGTAGAGGTCATTGACGTAAACACCGGATACCGAATCGCATTGGGAAATCCCATTTGGAATCACGAGTAAACAAACAACAAGAACCGTTGCGGGGACCGCAACGGTTCTTTCTTGTTGATTATATGATGCGCGTTTTCTGCGAAGAACAGGGCATCAGCCTCTGTAATAATTGATCAGACAGCCGTCGAGGATGATCTGACGCTCGTCGTCGGTCATAGTGGGGATGGTAAGGGACATTTCCTTGGCAGAGCCGTCGGGCTTGATGACGTAGGCGGTGACGGTGGCGGTCTTGTCCTTTATAGCCGAGCGGACGCCGCGAACCAGCAGATAGTCGCCCACCGCAAAGTCGGGCTCATTTTCCACGGTGAAGGGGATCATGCCCCAGTTGATCAGATTGCTGCGGTAACGCTTGGTAGCGTATTCCAGAGCGATGTTGGCGGAGCCGCCGAGAACGCGCTGGCAGGAGGCGGCCTGCTCGCGGGCAGAGCCGTCGCCGGGCTTACGGGCGTAGATGACCGAGCCGATCTGGGGGAGAGCTTTGCTACCCGTCAGCTTTTCCAGGGTGTCGCAGACCGCCTCAAAGGGGGCGATAGCCACGGCGGCCTTGGCACGCTCGACGTATGCGGGATCCTTGCGGGAGAGGGCAAATTCCGCCAGCTTCATGGGGTTGGAACGGTAGGAGGAGGTCTCACCCGAGGGGATCAGCTCGTCGGTAGTGGTGACGGGGTCGGTGATGTAGGAGCAGACCTTCATGAGGATGTCCTCACCGAGGGCAGGCATTTCGGGCCAATCGGCGATGTTGGGGCCGAAGCGAAGCTCCACCGAGGGATCGGCCTTACCGAAGCTGTAGTAGACGCGGCTCTTGTAGGCGGCATCGTCGTAGACGTAATCGGGCTCGGAGTAGGTGATATCCAGGTCGGTGGCGGGGGTCAGAATACCGCCGTTTGCGGCGGTGGCGGCGATGGAGCGGGCGTCCATCAGGGCTACGAAGGCACTCTGGCCGTTACCGGGCTTGGAGCCCTCGCGGTTGGGGAAGTTACGGGTGGAATGACGGATGCTGAGGCAGCCGTTGGCGGGAACGTCGCCGGCACCGAAGCAGGGGCCGCAGAAGGCGGTACGAAGGGTGACGCCGGCATCCAGCAGGTCGGCGGCCACGCCGGTCCTCATGAGGCGGGTCATAACGGGCTGGCTTGCGGGATAAGCCGAGAGGGCAAAGGCATCGTTACCGATGGACTTACCGCGGAGAATGTCGCCGGCAGCCACCAGGTTGTCGTAGATACCGCCGGCGCAGCCGGCCATGACACCCTGATCGACGTGAAGATCACCGTTTTCGTCCACCTTGTCAAGAAGCTCGGTTAGGCCAAACTTCTCAAGGAGGCCCTTGGGATCGCGGCGGAACTCGTTGATAGTAACGGCGTTGCTGGGATGGCAGGGCAGGGCGATCATACATTCCATTTTGGAGAGGTCGATGGTGACCATACCGTCGTAGTAGGCGATAGGAGCCGGCTTCAGCTCCTGATAGTCCTCAGGACGGTTGTGGGTCTTGTAGTAGGCCTCGGTCTTGTCGTCGGTGACCCAAATGGAGGAGAGACAGGTGGTCTCGGTGGTCATGACGTCGATGCCGTTACGGAACTCGATGGGCAGATTCTTGACGCCCTCGCCCACGAACTCCAGCACCTTATTCTTGACGAAGCCGTTGGCAAAGACGGCGCCGATGAGGGCGATGGCCACGTCGTGAGGGCCGACGCCGGGACGGGGTGTGCCAACCAGATTGACGGCGATGACCTCCGGCATGGCGATGTCGTAGGTGCGGCAAAGGAGCTGCTTGACCAGCTCGGGGCCGCCCTCACCGATGGCCATGGTGCCGAGAGCACCGTAGCGGGTGTGGCTGTCGGAGCCAAGGATCATACGGCCGCAGGCGGTCATGGTCTCCCGCATATAGGAGTGAATGACCGACTGATGGGCGGGCACGTAAATGCCGCCGTACTTTTTGGCGGCCGAAAGACCGAAGAGATGGTCGTCCTCGTTGATGGTGCCGCCAACGGCGCAAAGGCTGTTGTGGCAGTTGGTGAGAACGTAGGGAATCGGGAACTTGGTGAGGCCGCTGGCGCGGGCGGTCTGGATGATGCCCACGTAGGTGATGTCGTGGGAGGCCATGGCGTCGAAGCGGATCTTGAGATCACGGTCGTTTCCCGAGGTATTATGGGAAGTGAGAATGGAGTAGGCAATGGTACCCTTTCTTGCTTCCTCGGGGGAAACGTCGCAGGTGTCGACAGGCTTAACGCCGTCGAGCAGATACACGCCGTGGTTGGTGAGCTGGATCATAGGGATCTCCTCCTGTCAGGTTCGCCGCTTCTCCCCGCAAAGAGAAAAGCGGTATGGAATAGAAAAGCGCCTCTTTTGGTATCAGAGGCGCTTCGGATTTCAAAATGGTTCCGTCAAGAACGCCCGAGATCAGGCGGCAGAGGAGCTTTCGCCGGGCTCTTCCTCAGCAGACTGGGAGTCGCTGTCGGCGGGCTCGTCAGCGGACTCGTCGGCAGAGCCGGAGGCGCTGTCGCTATCGGACTCGTCGCCCTCGCTTTCGGAGCCGGCGGCGCTGGATTCCTCGCTGGACTCAGCGGACTCGGATTCCGAATCGGTAGCGGTGAGCTCGTCGTAGATGTCGTCGAGGTCGGTGTCGTCCTGAATGATAAAGGAAACAAGAACCAGAACGGCAAACACGATGGCTACCACGGTGGTCACCTTAGGGAGCCAACCGTCAATACCCTTGCTCTTGTTCTTGCTGTAAAAGGTCTCGGCGGAGCCGCCGGCGATGGCGCCCGAGAGGTTCTTGTCCTTATCGGACTGAAGAAGAACCGCGATGATCAGAAAGATCGCGGCGATGATCAATAAAATGCCAATCGTAATATCCATGTTTATCCTCCAATATGTTCGTCGCCCGACCGCAAGAGGGCCGTATGGCAGCGACAATAACGGTATTTTATCAAAGCTTATCCATTTTACCATACTTTTTCAAGAAATGCAAGAGCAAATACGGAATTTTCTGAAATTATTTTTGCAAATCTTGACAAAGCGGGGAGGGAGGTGTATAATTTATCTGTGTTTGTTCTTCGGAAGGCAAGGGCCGCCGAGACGAAAAACACAGAAAAACAGAAGTAGTGACTTTATAAAAGTAAATACGGAGGGTTATCGAAGCGGTCATAACGAGGCGGTCTTGAAAACCGTTTGGGAGCAATCCCACGTGGGTTCGAATCCCACACCCTCCGCCAAAGAATAACCGTCATTCTGATACAACGGAATGACGGTTATTTTATACCCAAAATCAGCATTTTGCTAACTTTTAAACAGAGAAATTGATGAGCCGCCCGATTAGTGTCCTTCAAATCGTTGAAAGATTGATAATCGTTAAAATGTAGGCATAATTGATTTATAGGGCTATTCGTTGAAATGTAGCGCATATCGTTAAACGTACGGACATAGGACTAAAAATGGCGCAAATTGCTGTGTCAACCAATAAGATACCACCAATGTTTTGTAAAACCATTGTCCAAAACAAAAGTTATGATATAATACCTACACAAGGAGGTGGTCCGTTTGGAAAAGATAGGCACCATTATACGAAATCATAGGATATCTAAAGGACTAACCCAAGAAGAGCTTGGAGCAAAAGTTTTTGTCAGCAAACAGGCTGTTTCAAAATGGGAAACAGGAAAAACACTCCCAGACATTGAAATGGTTAGAAAGCTATGTGATATTTTGGAAATAAGTAAAGACGAAATTTTAGGCGGCTCGATAGAAGAAACGAAGAAAAGTCGTAAATGGCTGAAAGTAGTTACCATTATTTCTGTAGTAAGTATTTTGGTTGCATTGTTTTTTGGATTGGGTGGATTTGACTACATTGATCGTCACACACAATCGGGAGTTGCGTATGTATCTGTATTTTGGGACGGCGAATTGCTCACAACCGACGAATACAGTATGACCAGCGATCTTGACTTTGAAGATTTCAAGAATGGCTATAAATCCGAGATCGACTACGGGGAAATCCGGGGAACAATAAACCTATCCCAAAAGTACGATATAGAGTTTGGTTTTGTAAATACAAATAATTGGCATAACGTTCACATTCGTTTAGATATAGAAAAGCAAAACGGTCAACTTGCAGTCAAGCAAACTATCAGTTACGAAACGGATAACAAAGTTTATCAGGTTACAGTGACCGAGAATACTACAACTGACAATAAAGTGTCAGTTTACCGAGAAGGCGTATAGTTTTGCACCCCCCTGACCTAAAAATGCACCCCCTGAAATGACTTTGCACCCCCTTACCTCAAAGGGGGTGCATTTGTATTAAAATTAGGCTTAGTCTTCAATAAAAAAGCCTTGAATTTTGGACGAACGACGCCAAAATCCGAGGCTTTTCCTCATTTTGAGGGAAGGAGTCTGAAGGAAGCGGCATACGGAAAGGAAGGGACGCATAGGATGTGGCGAAGGAGGTGTTCTTATGTGGAATACGATAAAAACCTACGCCTATTCGATCGGGCTGGCGTTAGCGGTGGGCGGTTTATCGGCGTATCTGACGCGGAATAGCATGGACGTGTATGCCGAGATCGTTCAGCCGCCGCTGGCGCCGCCCTCCATCCTCTTTCCCATCGTCTGGACGATCTTGTTCATTCTGATGGGAGTCAGCGCCGCGATGGTGTATTTGAACCGAGATGCGGATCCCAAGGCAGCGGAAAAGGGGCTTTTGACCTATCTTGCCAGCCTGGCAGTCAACTTCAGCTGGAGCATTCTGTTTTTCCGTTACCGCGCGTATTTGTTTTGCTTTTTCTGGCTGTTGCTTCTCCTGCTGCTGATTTTCCGCACCATACGGTACTATCGGATGGTCAAGCCGCAGGCGGCCTGGCTTCAGATCCCCTACGCCTTGTGGGTGACCTTTGCCGGGTATTTGAATCTTGCCATCTGGTTTCTCAATCGGTAAACAAACAAAACCGCCGCCCTCAAGGGGGGTGGCGGTTTTATCTCTTGGAGGAGACCCTATCACGTGCTTTGGCGGGCGCTTGTGGGAGCAACGCCAAAGTGCTTGCGGAAGGCCTTGGCAAAGTAGCCGGGGTCGGTGTATCCGCAATGGGCGGCTACCTCCGAGATGGGGAGGGCGGTATGAGAAAGGAGCTTTTGGGCCTCTGTCATACGGATGCGGATCAGCGTCTGCCCCAGCGGCTCGCCGTAGCGGTCCCGATAGCGGTTCAAAAGGGCCGTACGGCTGATGGCAAAGCGGGCGCAGAGGGAGGCAATGGTAATGGGCTCGGCGTAGTGATCGGTCAGATAGGCCCTCACGTCGGAGGGGGTATCTCCCGACGGAGATTGCACGGCGTCGGTTAGCGTGATGTAGTCGGCAAAGACCGCCATGATCTCGGCACAGGCCTCGATCCTCTCGCGGGTATAGCCGGGAAGCTCGGTGAGCGCCTTTTTCAGCACGTCGGGATCACCGTGGCCTTCGGCCCGGCGCAGGGCCTCCTCCACGCCGACGCCGGCCTCGGGTACCTGTCCCATCATCAGAAAACCGGCGGGGGAGCCGTAGCGATAGAGCGGGCAGACGGCCTCGTAGAGCCCGAAGGGACAGCGGTAGACGGTGAGAGTGCCGGTTTCGGCGGCCCGTCGGAAGGCCTCGCGGTCGCTTTCCTCGCAGCGGCGGCGGGAAAAGGCGTCCTGCTGGAGGCAGCGGCAGAAGGCGTGGGGACTTTCGGGGGAGGCGGCAAGCTCGCGGCCGTTTCGGTCGTGGATGGAAATACGAAATCCTGTGACACGGTAAAGACGGTTTAGCAGCTCCTTCACATCGGGTTTGTTCATAGGTCCTCCGTGGGTAAAATCATGTTTCGGTACGATATTACCTATTATTATACGATTTTTCCTTGAAAAGTCAAGGGCTTTACGCTATAATATTGTTAAATATACCATTTTTCCAACACGATGATCGGGAGGATTTTTACTATGGCAAATGCAACGCTGGTCGTTATGGCCGCCGGTATGGGAAGCCGCTTTGGCGGCGTGAAGCAGCTGGAGCCCGTGGGAAAGCACGGCGAGGTGCTGCTGGACTATTCGGTTTACGATGCGCTGAGAGCCGGCTTTGACAAGGTCGTCTTCATCATTAAGAAAGAGATCGAGGCCGATTTCAAGGCCCTGGCAGGAGACCGTATCGCCCGCCACGTGGAGGTAGAGTACGTCTTCCAGACCACTCCTCCTCACCGCAAGAAGCCCTACGGCACCGGTGACGCCATCCTCTGCACCGAGAACGTAGTGGATTCTCCCTTCGCCGTCATCAACGCCGACGACTTCTACGGTGCCGATGCCTTCCGTCAGGTCTATCAGGGCCTTCAGAAGAAGGACGAATACTGCATGGTTGGCTACCGTCTTGCCAATACCCTGTCGGAAAACGGCTCGGTGTCCCGCGGCGTCTGCGACATCAAGGACGGCTACCTTGCCAAGGTCACCGAGATGACCGCCATCACCAAGGATACCGACCTGGATCCCGACACGGTGGTCTCCATGAATATGTGGGGCCTCCAGCCCGACATCTTCCCCGAGCTGAAGAGCCAGTTTGCCGAATTCCTTACCACTGCCGACATCACCAAGGATGAGTTCTACATTCCCTTCGTGGTGGACCGCGTGGTCAAGGAGGGCAAAAAGCAGGTGTCGGTCTACCGCACCTCGGCCGTCTGGTACGGCATGACCTACCGCGAGGATAAGGAAAAAGTAACGGAGGCCATCGCCAAGATGACCGCCGACGGGGAGTACCCGGAGGAGCTTTGGGGATAATGGAACTGAATACGATCGTTTCGCATTTTGAAATCGACGGCCGCTTTTTGATGGGAGAGCCCTACGGCTGCGGTCATATCAACAGCACCTACTGCCTCTACTTCGACAGAGAGAACCGTCCCCCCATGCGGGTGATCCTGCAGAAGATCAACACCGCGATCTTTCAGGATGCCGACGGCTTGATGAACAATATCACTCTGGTCACCGAACACATCCGCAAGAAGAACGCCGGCTCCCCCAACGCAGATCGCTGCACCCTGACGGTGATCCCCACGGTAGACGGCGAGCCCTATTACCGTTCCGAGAACGGCGATTGCTACCGTGCTTACGTATTCGTAGAAAACAGCTTCAGCCTCCAGCAGGTGGAGAACGCTGACCAGTTTGAAAGCCTGGCCGCTACCTTCGGCAAGTTCCAGAATCAGCTGGCGGATTTCGACGCCTCCCAGCTGGTGGAGTCGATCCCCAACTTCCATAACACCGCCAAGCGCTTTGAGGCCTTCGAGCAGGCCGTGGAGGCCGACCTGGCCGGCCGTGCCGCAACGGTGGCCGATGAGATCGCCTTTGCTAAGGCCAGAAAAGAAGACGCCTCCCTCCTGCTGAACGAGCTTAGGGCAGGCAACCTGCCTCTGCGCGTGACCCATAACGACACCAAGCTGAACAACGTTCTCTTTGATGCCGACAGCAGTAAGGCCGTCTGCGTCATTGACCTGGATACCGTTATGCCGGGCCTCGTCCATTACGACTTCGGCGACAGCATCCGCTTCGGTGCCAGCACCGCCGCCGAGGACGAGAAGGATCTCTCCAAGGTAGAGATGGACCTCGGTCTGTTTGAGGCCTATACCCGCGGCTTTTTGGCTTCCTGCGGCAAGGCACTCACCGAGAAGGAGATCGAATATCTGCCCTTCAGTGCCAAGCTGATGACCTACGAATGCGGTATCCGCTTCTTAACCGACTATCTGAACGGCGATACCTATTTCAAGATCCATTATCCCGATCAGAACCTCGACCGTTGCCGCACCCAGTTCAAGCTGGTGGCCGACATGGAGGAGAAGATGGAGGCCATGAAGGCCATCGTCAAGCGTCTCTGCCAAGCACAGTAAAACCAAAAGCCGAAAACCCGGGAGGGTTTTCGGCTTTTTCTTGCTTTTGCGCTGAAAACGTGGTATAATAAGGGTAATACACCGAAAAGGAGAACGAGGATGAACGATGCTGTGATCCGCCTGTCAGAGGCCATTCGGGCCTTGGCCTGTCCCTGCGGGATCCTGCTCTACGGTGCCAAGCAGGACCTTCCCGCCGAAGGGGTACGGGAGGTCAATCTTTGCGTGATCGTAAGGGACGATCCGAAGGCGGTGGAACAGATGCTATACCGCTCGCTGGATAGCGAGCTTGCCTTCAATCTGCTGGTCTATCGGGAGGAGGACTGGTATCGCCTGACGGCGGATCCCACCAGCTACGCCTCCGGTATTGCACGAAAGGGGATCCTGCTCTATGGGAAGGCGTAGAGGAGCACCCAACGACAGCCGCCGCTATTTCGACTGGCTGGAGCGAGCCGAGTGCGATCTTGACTCGGCAAGAATCTTAAAGGACCACGACGGCGACAACTGTAACGCCGCCTTTCACTGTCAGCAGTGCATCGAGAAGGCGCTGAAGGGCTATTTGCTCTATATGACGGGGCGTCACACCGACGGCCATAACCTGACCTATCTTTGCCGTCAGGCCTGCCGTTACGACGGTACCTTTCAGGAGTGGCTGGACGAAAGCGCCTCCCTCAACCGCTTTTACATCGAAACGCGGTACCCCACCGATATGGGCTTCGACGTGGAGGACGGTGAGCTGGAAAGGCTCTTTGCCATGGCGGAGAAGATGTACCGCTTTATTTTCGGGGTGATTTCTATGGACATAAGCGGTGCCTAAGGCAAACAAATACGCGGCGTTCCCGTGAAGGGAACGCCTTTTTTGCCGGAAAAATGCCCCAAAATCGGCCGAAAAACGCCTGTAAACGGCCCGATTATGCCCCAAAACGTCCCTGAAAACGGAAACCTCTTGCATTTTCCTTCAATTTGTGATAAAATATACCGAATGAAACCCGAAAGGAACACGGAAGAAAGGAGATCCCCCGATGTTTTGGAAAAAGCTCCAAGCAAAACGGAACGCCGTTGTGGCGGGCTGGGTGATGGCCTCTCTCCTTCTTTTGGCGGCAGGACTTTGTATCTACCACGTGTCCCACCGAGAGCTGTCGGTGATGCTTTGCGTGGACGGTCAGCCGCTCTGCCGGGTGGAAAGCCAATCGGTGGTGGATCACGCCCTTCTCCTGTTGGAGGAGAAGTTGATCGGCAGCGGGATCCGCGAGGAGACCGAGCGGAAGCTGTCCTACCGCTACGTATTGGCAGACCGAAGCACTGCGGCGGATGCCGAGACCTGTATGGAGCTTTTATTTGATCTAACCTCCGAACACTATTGCCGTGCCTATATGATCACGGTCAAGGGCAGGGAGATCGCCGCCTGCGCCACCTACGGTGAGGCAGAGAAGGTGGTAGAGGATTTCCGCACCTACGTGACTGAACGGGTGATGGCCTCCGAGAAGGAGGCGGACCTCGTCGAGCTCACCACGGATTTTGGGATCCGCAGCGTTTTCTGCCCTCGGGAGCGTATTGCCTCCGGCAAGGATATTCTTCGCCTTATGATCGGCTCGGGTGACAGGTATGAGCCGGAAGATTCCGAACCGTCGTCAGACACCCGTGTCAACGCGCCCGGCAGCTCCTCCATCCTGTTTGCCGATAAAAACAAAGATTTCGGTCTGCTTCGCAATCCCGTCCTGCGGCCCAGCGGAGAGGATGGCTCTTCCTTCCACGTGAGCGGTCTTGGCTCGGTCATCGAGTATCGGACGGTGTACGTGCAGACCTATTCCGAGATCGTCGGATACGACGTGGAATATGTCGAAAGCGACTCCCTGTACGTGGGGCAGACCGCCGTGGTCTTCGCGGGGGAGGAGGGCATCGCTGAAAACGTCTACCGGGTGGCTTATTCGGGCGGCGTGGAGGTTTCTCGCACGCTGGTATCTTCCAAGATCATCGTGGAGCCCAAGAACCGCGTGGAACGGATCGGCACCAAGGCCTATCCCTCGACGAACCCCACCGGCTCCTTTATTTGGCCTCTTTCCGATTGGCAGATCTCCTCGTATTTCGGCTTATCCCGTCCGGGACTGGAGGGGAAGGGAGAGTACCATCTCGGCTTAGACCTGGCAGGGCCTAAGCTCGGCGAGCCGATTCTGGCGGCCGACGGCGGTGAAGTGATCTTTGCCGGCGACCGAGGCAGCTACGGCCTTTTGGTCAAGATCCGGCACGAGGACAACGTGGTGACCTATTACGCGCATATGAGCGCCATCACCGTGGAAAAAGGCGACCGTGTATATCAAGGCCAGAAGATCGGAGAGATCGGCCGTTCCGGTGTTGCCACCGGCGTACATCTTCACTTTGAGGTACTCATTGACGATAAGCGGGTGGATCCCCTCAAGTATCTGCCGAAAACGGAATAAGCAAGCCCGTGGCAAGGTTGAGGCTACGGCTACGAATAAAAAAGAACACCCTCATCGCAGACGTTCATTTGCGATGGGGGCGTTTTTTGCTGCATGCCACCATTTGCCTCTTGACAGGAGATCGGGCTTATGATAAAATAACAATAGTTATATAACAAACGATATATTAAGGAGACAAGCCGATGCCCCCCAAGATTAAGATAACGAAGGAAGACGTTGTGACAACTGCCCTGGAGCTGGTACGGGCAAACGGAGAACAAGCCATCAATGCCCGAGCCGTCGCCGCATCTCTCGGCTGCTCTACCCAGCCGGTATTCTCCAATTTCACCACGATGGACGAGCTGCGGGATGCGGTCATCGTCGCCGCATACGAGCGTTATTTGGATTTTCTAAAAACCGAGGCGGAGCGGGGCGAGTATCCGCGATATAAGGCCTTTGGCATGGCCTACGTCCGCTTTGCCAAGGAAGAAAAAGAGCTGTTCAAGCTTTTGTTCCTGCGTGACCGAACCGGGGAGGATCTGTCGCCCTCTCCCGATTTTGAGGAGTCGGTGCAAATGATGATGGAAGCGAGCGGTGTGACCAAAGAAAAGGCAACACTCATGCACCTTGAGCTGTGGTCCTGTGTCCACGGCATCGGGACCATGCTGGCCACCTCGTTTTTGCCCCTTGACCGGGAGCAGATCAGCGATATGCTGACCGACGTGTACCAGGGAATACGGGCAAGACATGGATCGGAGGAAGAGGAAACATGAACGCAATCCGCATTGAAGGGCTGACCAAGCGGTACCGCGACGTTATCGCCGTTGACACCTTATCGCTTACTGTTGAGGAGGGAGAGGTCTTTGCTCTCCTTGGCATAAACGGCGCGGGAAAGACCACCACCATCAAAATGCTCTCCTGCCTCACCGAGCCAACGGAGGGGGACGCCTATTTGCTGGGAAAGAGCATCCGTAGGGATACTGCCGACGTGAAGTCACTCATCGCCGTGTCACCCCAGGAAACCGCCGTTGCTCCGGGGCTTTCGGTGCGGGAAAACCTTGCGCTTATGTGCGGCATCCACGGCTTTACGAAGGAGAAGCGGGAGGCCAAGATCACGGAGCTGACGGCACTGTTGGGACTGGAGAGCGTTATGGCACGAAGGGCGGGCAAGCTGTCGGGCGGCTGGCAGCGCCGTCTCAGCATTGCCATGGCGTTGATCTCCGAGCCAAGGATCCTCTTCCTTGACGAGCCGACCCTGGGGCTGGACGTGATCGCCAGAAGTGAGCTTTGGGATATGATCCGTTCCCTTAAGGGAAGGGTGACCATTTTGTTGACGACTCACTATATGGAGGAGGCCGAGGCCCTCTCCGACCGGATTGCCATCATGAAGGACGGCAAGCTTCTTCTCTGTGATACGGCAGACGCTATCAAGGCGACCGCCGGGACGCAGAGCTTCGAGGAGGCCTTCGTCCGTATCGTAAAGGGGGTGGCCAAATGAGAATGCTCACCTTTGCCAAGCGGAACGCCAAGGAGATCCTGCGCGACCCATTGACCGTCGCCTTTGGCCTGGGATTTCCCCTTGTTCTGATCCTGCTGTTAAGCGCCATTCAGGCCAACGTCCCCGTGCCACTCTTTGAGATCGAGCGGCTGGCTCCCGGCATTACGGTCTTCGGGCTCTCCTTTATGACGCTGTTTTCGGCAACGCTGATCGCCAAGGACCGGGGAAGCGCTCTTCTTCAGCGCTTGTATACGACACCGCTGAGGCCTCTTGACTTTATTCTCGGCTATACCGTGCCCATCCTTCCCTTTGCCGTAGCCCAAAGCGTTATCTGCTACGCCGTGGCCATTGCTCTTGGCCTGGACGTCACGGTCAACATTCTGTTTGCCATTCTGTTCATGATCCCCGTCTCCGTCCTGTTCATTGCGCTGGGCCTGCTGTTCGGCAGTGTTCTCAGCGATAAGCAGGTGGGCGGCATTTGCGGAGCGCTGCTGACCAATCTCTCGGCGTGGCTGTCGGGCACTTGGTTTGAGCTGGAGCTTGTGGGGGGTGTGTTTCGAAAAATTGCCTACGCTCTCCCCTTCGTTCACGCCGTGGAGATGGAACGGGCGGTGATTGCGGGTAATTTCGCAGAGATATTCCCCCATTTGTGGTGGGTACTCGGCTACGCCGCAGCGGCCCTGATGCTTGCCGTTCTGTTGTTTTTGAGACAAATGAAAAAGCAATAAAGGGATAACAAAAACCGCAGATCCGTATCTGCGGTTTTTGCTGTGCCGATATTAAGGCGTCGTCCTAACGATGGCTCCGCGGCGGAAGCAACGGGAGGTTGGCTCTCGACGAACCAGCGCCATCAGCTTATCGGAGCGGAGGGAGGCCTCAAACTGCCGTCCCGCTTCTCCTTCCAGGGCCAGCCCGTCGGCGGGCTTGGTAACGATGGGAAGAGAGGCGGTTTTTCGCACCGCCGACAGGTAGGCGCGGCCCTTTTCGTTAGCCGCCAGCAGTCGCGTAAAGCGGGGCGGTGCGTAGACCTGCTCGGGAGTATAGGATAAAACGGCGGAGAGGATTCCGCGGCGCAGGCGGGCGGCGGTAAACTTGCGGTTGGTGCAGAGGGCGATCAGCTCCTCTACGGTGGCTGCCTCCTCGGCGCCGTGCTTGAGCAGGCCCGCCACGCCGCCGTTCATGGCGTAACGGGTTTCCAGGACGTCGGCGGAGGTGCTCCGCAGGGTGTGCAGGGCAATGGCGTCGTAGGGCTCGGCGGGTGTCAGAGACGTCTTGGTGAAAATAGCCGAGGCCGCCTCCGGCAAAAGGGAGGAGGCATCGCCCCCCGCCGTCAGGACACGGCGGGCCTCCGAGGCGGAATAGCCGGCCTCACGGCGGTAGGTAAAGGGGGTGATGGTCGCCTGACAGGCCGAGAGGGCCGACAGGTATTCCACGCCCAGGATGTCGTTTGGCAGGGTAGGAAAGTCCTCCCCCCCAAGCGAACGGAAGACGGCCTCGGCGTTCCGCATATGGGATTCCTCCTCGGGGGCTTCCCGAAGGGCTTGTAAATACGCGGGGGAAGCCATAAGCTCGGCTGCCCTTGAAAGGGACGGCAGGTCACCGCTTTCACTGCCGAAGCAGAGAATGTCGATTCCTCCCAGCCCGTGAAGGATCCCCACGGCACCCCGGGCGAAGGCCTCGGCCGAGGAGCAGGCATAGGGGGCGGGCAGCTCCAGCACCAGGTCGGAGCCGCAGGCAAGGGCTGCCTCGGCCCTGACGTGCTTGGGATAAAGAGCCAGACGCCCACGCTGGACCAGGTCGCCGCTCATGAGGGAGACAACGGTGGCATCAGCCCCAAAGACGGCCCGAAGGGCTTCGATCTGAAGCCGATGGCCCCGATGGAAGGGGTCGTATTCGCAAATGACGGCGACAGTTGTCATGATTCGCTCCTTTCAAAAGCGCGGTGGAAATGGCAGATTTTGAAAAAATCCGTCTTTTTTTGCCAAATCCCTTGTAATTGCCGTGGAAATCGTGTATAATCAATATGTTATGCTATCTAATATCAATCGGAGGTTATACATTATGAAAGTTCTTGTTGTCAATGCAGGAAGCTCTTCTCTGAAGTATCAGCTTTTTGAGACCGAAACCGGTGACGTTCTCGCCAAGGGTATTTGCGAGAGAATCGGTATCGACGGTCTGATCGAGCACCGTCTCGGTGAGAACGGCGAAAAGACCAAGCGTGAGATGGCTATGCCCAACCACGCCGTTGCCATGAAGATCGTGGTCGATACCCTGACCGATGCTACCCTCGGCTGTCTTTCCGACATGGCCGAGATCAAGGCGGTCGGTCACCGCGTGGTGCACGGCGGTCCTTACTTCTTCGAAAGCTGCCTCGTGACCCCTGAGGTTATCGAGAAGCTGAAGCTCTGTAACGACTTTGCTCCCCTTCACACCCCTGCCCACTTGATGGGCATCGAGGGCTGTACGGAGGTCATGCCCACCGTTCCCCAGGTCCTGGTATTCGATACCGCCTTCCATCAGACCATGCCCGACTATGCTTACACCTACGCTCTCCCCAAGGACATGATCGAGAAGGATCACATCCGTCGCTACGGTGCTCACGGCACCTCTCACCGCTTCGTCTCCATCGAGATGGCCAAGCTTCTTGACAAGCCCGTGGAAGAGACCAAGATCGTGACCTGTCACATCGGTAACGGTTCCTCCATTTCGGCCGTTAAGGGCGGTAAGTGCATTGACACCTCCATGGGCTTCACGCCTCTTGAGGGTGTGGAAATGGGTACCCGTTGCGGCTCCATCGACCCTGCTATCGTTACCTACATTATGAAGAAGTACGGCTATACCCCCGACGAGATGTCCAGCTTCATGAACAAGAAGTGCGGCTTCCTCGGTCTGTCGGGTATCTCCTCCGACTCCCGTGACATTGAGGCAGCGATCCTGAAGGGCGATAAGCAGGCCGAGCTGACCGCTAACGTGCTGGCTTACCAGGTGAAGAAGTATATCGGCTCCTACGCCGCCGCTATGGACGGTCTGGATGCCATCGTCTTCACCGCCGGTATGGGTGAGAACAACCCCGAGCTCCGCGAGAGAGTCTGCAAGGAGATGAAGTACTTCGGTGTTGAGATCGATATGGAGCTGAACGCCAAGACCCTCCGCCAGCCCAACATCGTTGAGCTGTCTACCCCCAACTCCAAGGTGAAGGTCTACGTGCTTCCCACCAACGAGGAGCTCATGATCGCCAAGGATACCGAGGCTATCGTAAGCAAGCTGTAAGAGTACGGATCATAGCGGGGCTCTGCCCCGCACCCCGCGAGGAGAACTTCTTGAAAGAAGTTCTCCTCGACCTTTCAAGAACGTTTGATGGCCGAAAACGGAGTTTTCGGCGAGAAGGATGAAGGATCTGCCCTCCCCGCAAGGGGAGGTTTTTTTATATGGATTGCTGCCGGCAGGCAGCGTCCCTGCGGGAATAGGTGACGGTATAGCGGTTAGGCGTTTGAGGCTCTTGCATACGGATTTGGATGGGATCGGCGGTGCGGAGGTAGGCGGCGAGTGCTTTTCCGTCTCGGATGGTATCGGGGATCTCAACGCCGCAGAAGGCACGGTAGCTATCGGCGTGATAGTCGCCGCCGCAGGTGAGGATCAGGCCGTTCTCCACGGCGAAATCCGATACCTCACGGTAGAAGGAGGCGAGATACCCGGGATGGCAGTTGATCTCCACGCCGTCAAGGACCGAGGGATCCTGCAGACGGTTTCCGCCTCGGAAGGGGTGGGCCTGGACGACGATGCCGCCCTGCTCGTGAGCCAGGCGGTAAAGCTCCTCCAGCGTCAGATCGTACAGGGTGGGGTGAGCAAGAGTAAAGTCCTCGTCCACACCGTAGAGAAGCATATGCAGATTGCCGTGGCGTGCCATGGTGATCTCCATGCCGTAGAGCACGGTACAGCCGATGGCCTCCCCGCACTGCTTGGTGTAGCGGAACTCCTCGGTGTAGGCACGGGCAAAGGACTCGGCCTCACCGTTTCGAAATAAGGATCGGTCGTAATGATTGGTCAGCACGATGCCGTCAATGCCAACCTTCTTGGCGGCGGCAACGATCTCGGGGGCGGGGGCGCGGCAGCAGGTGCTGATTCCCGACGTGTGGGCGTGTAGGTCGATCAACATGATATCTTCCTCATAAAAGCAAGGAGAAACGTCTCAAGATGAAGCTGACGTTCCTCCTTATCCTTCTTATTCTTCTTATTCTTCGTTGTTTTCCCAGTTGTGGTAGACGTTCTGAACGTCGTCGTTTTCATCCAGCTTTTCCAGGAGCAGGTTCATGTTCTTCACGTCGTCCTCATTTTCCAGCGTGATGTAGTTGGAGGGGATCTTGTCCTTCTCGGCAGAGGCGATCTTATAGCCCTTGCTCTCCAATTCCGCACGGACGGCAGAGAGATCCTCCGGCAGGGTGTAGATCTCGAAGGCCTCTTCCTCGGCCAGGAAATCCTCGGCGCCCGATTCCAGAGCGTCCTCCATCAGCTTATCCTCGTCCACCGAGCCGTCGTTCTCAATGACGATCACGCCCTTGTCGGTGAACAGGTAGCCCACGCATCCGCTGGTGCCCATGTTTCCGCCGTACTTATCAAAGAAGTGACGAACCTCGGCGGCGGTGCGGTTGCGGTTGTCGGTGGCGGTCTCTACGATGACGGCGACACCGGAGGGGCCGTAGCCCTCATAGGTGATCTCCTCGTAGACGGCGGCATCGGCGGCCGAGGCCTTCTTGATGGCGCGGTCAATGTTATCGTTGGGGACGTTGTTGTCCTTGGCCTTGGCGATCAGGTCGCGGAGGCGGGAGTTAGAGGCGGGATCGGGGCCGCCCTCTTTCACCGCGATGGCGATCTCCTTGCCGATCTTGGTGAACACCGAAGCTCTTTGGGCGTCGGTCTTCTCCTTCTTGTGCATAATATTCTTCCATTTGCTATGTCCGGACATGAGAACGAATCCTTTCTTGGGGCTCTGCCCCAAACCCCGCTTAAAAACTTCTTGAAAGAAGTTTTTAAGAATTTCAAGAACCTTGAAATGTCGAAAACTTCGTTTTCGACGGGGTGTCATTGTTAGATTTTCTTGCCGAAAACGCAGTTTTCGGCCATTAAAAGTTTTTGAAGATTCCGCAGATAATTTGCGAAGCAAATTTTCTGCAGAAACATTTTTTCAAAAAATTTCTTTGGTGGGGTGCGGGGCAAAGCCCCGTTATATTTTAGGCGTCTTCTTCAGACAGATCAGGCCGAAGGCGTTGCCGAGGACGGTCTTGGTGGCCTCGGTCAGCTCCACACGGAAGGCACGGGCCTCGGGGGATTCGGCGGTCACGATATGGCAATCGTGGTAGAAGCGGTTAAAGGCACCGCAGACATCGAGAATGAAGCGGGTGATCACCATGGGCTCGCTGTCGCGGATGGCGTCCTTGACCTTTTCTCCAAAGAGGGACAGGATACGGATGAGGGAGGACTCTGCCTCCACGGGAGCATACCCCTTCGAAGCACCTGCCGGGGGCAGACCGCCTGCCTTTTCGATGATGGAGCAGCAACGGGCATAGGTGTACTGGGCGTAGGGGCCGGTATTGCCCTCAAAGGAGAGGGCGTCGTCAAGGGAGAAGTCGTTATCCTTGATACGGCTGTTGGTGAGGTAATAGAAGACGATGGCACCGACGCCGACGGCCTCGGCCACCTCCTCCTTGTTTTCCAGGTCGGGGTTCTTTTCCTCCATGATGGCCCGCACCTTATCGATGGCCATGGCAAAGAGGTCCTTCAGCAGGATGACGTTGCCGGTACGGGTGGCCAGCTTGGCGCCGCCGATGCTGACGGTTCCGTAGGGAATATGCACCAGCTCACCGTACCATTCGTAGCCCATGAGCTCCAGCACCTTGAACCACTGCTGGAAGTGTAGGATCTGCTGGTTGGAGGTGACGTACATACATTTATCGAATTGATAGGTCTCCTTGCGGTAGACGGCGGCGGCGATGTCACGGGTGGGGTAGAGGGTGGAGCCGTCCCGCTTCAGAATGAGGCAAGGGGGCATTTTATATTCCGACAGGTCTACGATGGAGGCGCCGTCGTCGATCTTCAGAAGGTCGCGGTCACGCAGACGCTGTACCTGAGCCGGCATCTTATCGGTGTAGAAGCTCTCGCCGGCGTAGGAATCGAAGGTAATGCCGAGCTGCTTGTAGGTGCGCTCGTACTCCCGGAGACTGATCTCCACGAACCATTTCCAGAGGGCGATGTTCTCCTCGTCGCCGATCTCCATCTTATGGAACTCGTCGCGGGACTGCTGGGCCAGATCGTCACGGGCGGGGATGCCCTTTTCCTCGTCGCCCTTGATTACGTTGTTGATGCGGACGTAAAGCTCCACCAGCTTATCGATGCCGCCCTCCTCGATCTGGGTCTTGTCCCCCCAGAGCTTGTAGGCCACGATGAGCTTACCGAACTGGGTACCCCAGTCGCCCAGGTGGTTGATGCCGACGGTCTTCCAACCGGTGTATTCGTGAAGCTTCTTCAAGGAATGGCCGATGACGGTGGTGCCGAGATGGCCGATGTGGAAGGGCTTGGCCACGTTGGGGGAGCTGTAATCGATGACGAAGGTCTTGCCGTCGCCGTCGTGGCTCTTTCCGTAGTCGTCGCCCTCGGCGAGGACCTGCTTCAGTACCTTGTCGGTAAAATAGGTATCGTCGATGACGAAATTGAGATACCCGCCCGCCGTCTTGACCTCTTTAAGGTAAGGCACCTCGCCCAGCGTCTCGGAAAGAGAGGCGGCGATGGCAGGAGGCGCCTTGCGCAGGGCGCGGCTCAGCTTGAAGCAGGGGAAGGCCAGGTCTCCCATGGTCTTGTCGGGGGGATATTCCAGCATCTCCCGCAGCTCGGTTGTATCGGGGGCCGTGCCGGGCGCCGTCTGCTCGATGGCGTCGCGGATGGCGTTTGCTAAGGTTTCTTTGAACTGTAACACTTTATACCTCCGTGTATAAGCACACTTATCTTTATTGTACCCCATTTTCTTCCTTTTGTCAAATGGTTTTTCGGGTTTTTCCCGAAGATTTTCCCGGCTTTTGGGGCATGGCGCGGAGGAGAATAAAATTTTTAAAAAATCCTCTTGACAAAGGGGGATGGTTCTGCTATAATGTGTAAGGCGTTTTGCTTTACACCGTTTTCGGAGGCGCATGATGGCGAAGGATCTTAGTATGTCGCTCCTTCTCGACTTCTACGGCGAGGTTCTGTCGGAGCCTCAGCGGGAGGCGATGGATCTTTTTTACAACGGCGACCTCTCCCTTGCCGAGATCGCCGAGATCACCGGCATCACACGCCAGGGCGTGCGGGACCGCATCGTCAAGGGCGAGCAGATCGTCAGCGAGCTGGAGGCCAAGCTGGGCCTGGCGGGACGCTTCGGAAACGTGACCAAAACCGTGAACTACGTCGTCGAACGGCTGAACGACATCGAAAAGACCTATCATCTGTCGGTGGACGACATCCGTGAGGCCGTCAAGGGTCTCGATACCTGATACCAAGAAAAAAGGCAGGAGCTATCCCATGCCCATGTTTCAGAACCTGACCGAAAAGATCAACGCGGCATTCAAAAAGTTTAAGAATAAAGGCAAGCTGACCGAGGAGGACGTCAAGGTCGGTATGCGGGAGATCAAGCTGGCGCTGCTGGAGGCAGACGTCAACTTCAAGGTCGTCCGCGACTTCATTA
This sequence comes from Oscillospiraceae bacterium, assembly GCA_015064295.1. Lineage (GTDB taxonomy): Bacteria > Bacillota > Clostridia > Oscillospirales > CAG-272 > Colimorpha_A. The sequence goes on from SVSM01000003.1 coordinate 28,581, forward strand.
AGAAGGTCACCGAGCGCGCCGTCGGCACCGAGGTACTGGAAAGCCTGCTCCCGGCTCAGCAGATCGTCAAGATCGTAAACGAAGAGCTGACAGCCTTGATGGGCGGCGAGGGCGAGCGCATCCGCCTGGCCTCCCGTCCCCCCACGGTGATTATGATGGTGGGCCTGCAGGGCGCCGGTAAGACTACCCACTGCGGTAAGCTGGCCGGTATGTTCAAGAAGCAGGGCAGACGCCCGCTGCTCGTGGCCTGTGACGTCTACCGTCCCGCCGCTGTCAAGCAGCTGGAGGTGGTGGGCGGACAGCTGGAGATCCCGGTGTTCCAGATGGGCACCGAGGTGTCCCCCGTTACCATCGCCAAGGCGGGTATTGAGCACGCCAAGCAATACGGCCACGACGTGGTCTTTATCGATACCGCCGGTCGTCTCCACATCGATGAGACGATGATGGAGGAGCTGAAGACCATCAAGGCCGAGGTAGAGCCCCAGGAGATCCTCCTGGTGGTGGACGCCATGCTGGGTCAGGACGCCGTCAACGTGGCCGAAAGCTTTAACGGCCTTCTTGACATCACCGGCGTGGTGCTGACCAAGCTGGACGGCGATACCCGAGGCGGTGCCGCCCTGTCGGTGCGCTACGTCACCGGTAAGCCCATCAAGTACGTGGGCGTCGGGGAAAAGCTGGACGCCGTCGAGCCCTTCTATCCCGACCGTATGGCCTCCCGTATTCTCGGTATGGGCGATATGCTCTCCCTCATCGAAAAGGCCGAGGCCGCCTACGATGAAAAGCAGGCCAAGGAGCTGGAGGAAAAGATCCGCCGTTCCCAGTTTGATCTGGAGGATTTCCTCGACCAGTTTCGGCAGATCCGCAAAATGGGACCGCTGAAGGATATTCTGGCGTCGATCCCCGGCATGGATACCGCCGCCTTGCAGAACGCTCAGTTCGACGAGCACGCCATCGACCGCATGGAAGCTATTATCCTCTCCATGACGCCGGAGGAGCGCCGTAAGCCCTCCCTCATCAACGTGCCCCGCAAGAAGCGGATCGCCGCCGGCTCGGGGAACAAGATCGAGGACGTCAACCGTCTCCTTAAGCAGTTTGAACAGACCTGCAAGATGATGAAGGAAATGTCAAAGGGCCAGGTCAAGCGGATGATGAAGAACAAGGGCAAGCGCGGATTCCGCCGCTGATGCCGTCAAAAGGAAAACACAAGCGTCAAAACGCTTTTGTCTAAAATACAAAAAATAAACTATTTCAATTTTTGGAGGAAACAAATCATGGCAGTAAAAATGAGACTCAGAAGAATGGGACAGAAGAAGGCTCCCTTCTACCGCATCGTTGTCGCCGATTCCCGTTCTCCCCGCGACGGCCGCTTCATCGAGCAGATCGGACACTACAATCCCATGACCGATCCCGCTGAGGTCGTGATCGACGCCGAAAAGGCCACCAAGTGGATCAAGAACGGCGCTCAGCCTACCGATACCGTTCGCGCTCTTCTCAAGAAGCAGAACATCATCGGGTGATAAAAATGCCGGACTTGAAGCAGCTTCTTGCGGATATGTCCCGTGCGATCGTCGATTATCCCGACAAGATCGCCATCGACGAGCAGGATGAGGGCGATACCGTCGTCTTTACCCTGACGGTGGCCGAATCGGATATGGGAAAGATCATCGGCAAGCACGGCAAAAACGCGAGATCGATTCGCACCGTCATGAAGGCCGCCGCCAATACCGTCGGCAAAAAAGTCATCGTCGATATTGCGGAGTAAATGCCGGTCAAAAAAAACAGAAAACCCTTTCTTTACCGAAGCGTAAGGAAAGGGTTTTTTCTTGTCTTCACATCCCCGCCACGAACAGGACGGCCAGAAGCAGCAGAGCGTCTCGGCAGTCGGTCTCGCCGTCGTCCTGCTCGTGAAGGAGAAAGAGGAGCAGGCCCAGGAGGAGCAGATCGTCCTGCCGCAGAGCAAGGATCGAAAAGGGCAGGGGGGAGTGGCTTTGGGTGCCGTCGGCGGATACGGCTTCGGAGGGTGCGGAATCGGGAAACGAGCGCGCAGCTCCTTCCGATGGCTCTTTTCCGTCAAGCAGATCGGTAAAAGCACCGAGGGGAGGGCTGCCGAGGCTACCGAGGGGAGGGTTGCCGGGACTGCCGAGGGGAGGGTTGCCAAGACCGCCGAAGGGAGGGGCTCCCAGCGGATCCCGACGGTCATCGGGGGAGGGCTTGGCTTCCTCGGGACGGCGGGGATCGTAATCGGGCGGTGTCGGCATAGAGGGCGCCGTCATGACGGGATTCCGCCTGCCCGAGAAGCGAGGGCTGCTCGGTCTTGCCCGGCGAGGCGGACGGATCCCTTGGGGCGGTGCCTCTCCCGGAGAGGGCCGGCCGGCAGGAGGGCTCGGCGGCGTTGCGCCGGGCATGGGACTTTGCTCCGACGAGAGGGGCGGGGTGGGTACGACGGGCGGCTCGGGACGGGGCGGCGCAGGCTCCGGCTCGGGCTGGGGGATCACCAGGGCCGTTCCGCCGTAATCGGGGGGGATGGGGCGGGAGGTAATGCCGGGGCGGCTTCCGTAGCTTCGTGTGTACATGCCATCACTCCTTAAAGAGTTTATTCAGATCCGCCAGCTTCAGCATATTCAGCATCTTGACCAGACTGTCGGCGGTGCGGCGGCGTTCGGGGGAGAGATAGGGGCGAAGGGCCTTGATGAGAGCGATGCGCTCTCCGTTCCCCGACTGCAGAGAGGAGAGGGGCAGGGGGAAGGCCGATGCCTCCCGACCCTCCCCTGCGGGGGCATCGGAGGCTCCGCTTCCCTTGGGGGCGGAAGCGGCCTCCCCGACGGCAGGCGGTACCTGTGGGGTCGGTGCTTGACCTCCCATGAGGTTCTGCGCTACCCCCATCAATTTTTCCATGGCAGAGGGATCCGCCAGGACCCCCTGCAGCATTTCCGAAAGATTTCCTTCCATGATGCCTCCTTACAGCTTCAGCTTACTTAGCAGTTCTTTTTGCTTTTCGGGCGTGATGCCCTTTAACTGATTTTGCAGCTCGCTCTCCGACATCGCCGCAAATTTGCGGCGAATGAGAGCCGCGTGATTCTGCGCCATGCGCTTTTGACTTTGGGAGGCGCCCAGGGCGTCTGCGATCTCCCCGATGGCGTAGCGGAGCTGGTCGGGGCTTAAGTTCTTTAACTTATCTACGGTTTCCTTATTGATTTCCATAGCGATATGCCGTTCCTTTCACATTGTTACCTGCAAATTTACAGAATTGACTGGTAATCGTTATCATTGTATGCTATAATGGAGGATAGGTGACAGACGGGAGGTGTGACGATGCGGATTCTGGTCTTTTCCGACTCCCACGGGGAGGTTCGGCGCATGAAAAACCTGTTGGCGCGGGCCGAGGTGGATGCCGTCCTGTTTCTCGGAGACGGGATACGGGATTTTGAGGCCTTGCAGGAGGACTACCGCGGCAAGGCGGTGTTCCTGGCGGTGCGGGGCAACTGCGATTTCCTCTGCGATTATCCCGCCGAGCGCATCGTCTCCTACGAGGGCGTCCGCATTCTGATGCTGCACGGCCACACCCGAAACGTCAAGCACGGCACCGAGACGCTGGAGGCCTACGCCAGAGGACAGGGGATCGACCTGGTCCTCTACGGCCATACCCACCGTGCCGAGGACCGCTACCTTCCGCCGGAGAACGGAGAGGGGAAGCCCCTCCGGCTCTTTAACCCCGGGAGCATCGGCGCCTCTTACGGAGAAGGGCCGCGCTTTGGGTATCTGGATTTGCGAAACGGTCAGGTTGTCAGTAACGGCGCCGTTTATGAGGAGCTATGAGATGATATATCGTTCGGAACGAAAAAAAGGAACCGCCACGGTGCTGGCGGTCATGCTGCTTTTCATCGCCGCCGTCTGCGGGTGCTTCTCGGCCCTGGGATGGGGGCTTAAGGGTGTTTGGCAGATCGTCATGCTTCTCTGTGTCGTGACGGTCATTCAGATCGGCCAGCGTTATCTTCTGTCGGGATACGAGTACATCGTGGATCCCTTGGATGAGCTGTTATCCTACAACCGCCTGACGGTGATCCGCACGGTGGGGCAGCGGCGGACGTCGGTCTTTACCGAGCCGCTGGGGGGCCTAACGCAGGTGATCCCCTACTGCAAGACCGGGGCCTTTATCGCCGCATACGGCCGGCCTGTGCGACGGATGGATTTTTGCCCGGACCTGTTCCCCCGTGAATCCTATTTGCTTTTGTTTGAGGTCAACGGCGAGCTTTCGACGGTGCGGCTTCAATGCGACGCCGCCTTTGCCGAGGCTTTGCGGGAACGGGCGGGGGTATAAGAGGCGTATTCTTCCCGAAAAACCGCCGTTTTTTCACAAAACCCGCCGAAAAACCCGCAAAAAGGGCTTGTCATGAGGGCGGTTTCTGTGATATACTGTAAAGAGATGCTTTTCCGTCGGTTTTCGACTGAAGGGCTTGTCAACCGGGGGAAACTCCCGGTGACCGATCCCCAAACCATGAATTGCCGAAGAGGAGATGACCCTATGGAACGCGTATCCAAGATCAACTACTATCTCGACATCGCCGAAACGGTTGCCAAGCGGTGCACCTGTCTGCGCCGTCATTTCGGTGCCATCATCGTCAAGGACGATTGCATCGTGTCTACCGGCTACAACGGCGCTCCCCGCGGTCGGAAGAACTGCTCCGACCTGAACTTCTGTATGCGGGACAAGCTCAATATCCCCCGTGGGGAACGGTATGAGATGTGCCGCTCCATCCACGCCGAGGCCAACGCCATTATTGCTGCCTCCCGGGAAGAGATGCTGGGGTCTACCCTGTATATGACCTGCGTCGATCCCAAGACGGGAGAGCCGGTGCCCGGCACCTCCAGCTGTGCCATGTGCAAGCGCCAGGTCATCAACGCCGGCATCGCCCGGGTGGTGGTCCGTGATACCAAGGAGGACTACCGCATCATCGAGGTGTCCGACTGGATCGAAAACGACGACAGCTTAAGCGGCGAGTTCGGATATTAAGAGGTCACATTTTGGGTAAAAAGAAGCGCAATCCGGCCAAAAAACAGGCCTTAAAGGAACAAAAACAGAAGAAAAAGGCCCGTGACCGTGCGGCTCTCCTGATCGTATCGGCGGCCACGCTCCTGGCGCTTGTCGCGGTGCTGATCGCGGCATCCCTGCCGCGTTACGTTAAAATCAAGCCTACCGAGGACGGGCGGTATTACGATACCGGGACGGGGCTCTATTATCTGGCTGCCCCCTCCAACTACGAGCCGGTCCGCTATTCCGTCTACAAGCCCTACGGAAAGGGCGGAGGAGATTTCTTCTATCCCATCACCGGACAGGATACCGCCAAGTGGCTGGCCCGTGACGTCTACGGTATCTGCGAGGTGTATTATCAAGAGGATATTACCCTGCCCACCCTTGAGGTCTTCAAGCCCTCCACCATCCGCGTTTGCGTGGACGGGGAGAAGGTTGCCCAGGTGGTGGAGATCACCGATTCCGATCACGTAAAGCGGGTGGTGGACGCCGTGCTGAAAAACGAGGCGGTCACCCTTCCCACGGAAAGCACGGCGGTCTATACCCTGCGGATCACGTCGTCGGAATATACCTGGCTCTATTACAACGTTGTATTCATGGTTACCAAAGACGGTAACTTCTACTACGACCGCAGCACCAAGAAGGCGGTAGCGGCCGGAACCCTGGTGGAGGAATACATCCAAAACGCCGTGAAGGAATACGAGACCGGAACGGATACCGGCTCCGGTACGGCGGAGGCGCCGACATGACGCTCGTAACGCCCGCGGTTTCGCAGGCCTCCGAGCTTGCCAAGGTCGACGCGGTCTGCTTTACCGATCCCTGGAGCGAGACCTCCTTTCGGGAGGCCCTTGCGGGGGAGGGGTACACCTTTGTGGCGCTGGAGGAGGGGGGAGAGCTGATCGGCTATGCCGGTATGCTTACCGTCCTCGACGTGGCAGATGTGACTAACGTGGCCGTTCTGCCGGCCTTTCGGCGGCAGGGCCTGGCAAGACGTCTGCTGACGGCATTGACGGCTAAGGCAAGGGAACAAGGTGTTACCCGTCTTCAGCTGGAGGTCAGAGAATCCAATGTTGCCGCCCGTACCCTCTATGAATCCCTCGGCTTTACCGTCGACGGTAAGCGGAAGCGCTATTACCGACGCCCCGATGAGGACGCCGTCCTCATGTCCCTTTCGCTGTGATCGTTGCTTCGCTACACCAAGGACGATTTCCTTTCGATTCCATCCGCAAAAAACGCCGTTTTTGCCATCCAAAGTTTTTGAATGATCAAAGAAAACTTTTTTCAAAAAGTTTTCTTTGCGGGTGCAGGGCAGCGCCCTGCTATGTAATGCTTATGAAAATACTATCCATCGAAAGCTCCTGCGACGAGACCTCGGCGGCTGTCGTCGAGATGGGCGGGGAGCGCAAGATCCTATCGAACATCGTGGCTTCCCAGATCGAGACTCACGCCCTTTACGGCGGCGTGGTGCCGGAGATCGCCAGCCGCGCCCATATTGAAGCCATATCGGGCATTACCTACGAGGCATTATCCCGGGCGGGGGTCACCCTTGACGAGATCGACGCCATCGGTGTGACCAACCGTCCCGGACTCATCGGGGCACTTCTGGTAGGAGTCAATTTTGCCAAATCCTTGGCGGTTTCAAGAGGGATCCCTCTGGTACCTGTCCACCACATCCGCGGCCATATCGCCGCCAATTATCTCGCCTATCCCGACCTGAAACCGCCCTTCCTGGCTTTGGTTGCCTCGGGCGGGCATACCTCGCTGATTGAGGTGAGGAGCTATACCGACATGGAAACGGTGGGACGCACCCGTGACGACGCCATGGGCGAGGCCTTTGACAAGGTGGCCCGCGTCATGGGCATCCCCTATCCCGGCGGTGCCGAAATGGACCGTCTGGCCCATCTCGGCGACCCCAAGGCCTTTGCCTTCCCCTCGGCCGCACTGAACGACGGCACTCTTGACTTCTCCTTCAGCGGTCTGAAGACCCATATCATCAATCTTCTCCACCGCATGGAGCAGAAGGGCGAGCCCTATCCCATGGAGGATATTGCCGCCTCCTTTACCGCTACCGTGGTCTCCTCGGTGGTGAAAAAGCTGGAGACGGCGCTGGAGCGCTATCCTCACGAGCGCCTGGTGCTGGCGGGAGGCGTTTCGGCCAACTCCCATCTGCGAGAGGCCCTGCAGGCCTTTGCCGACAAGCGGGGACTGACCTTCTACGTACCCCCTCGCGCCCTTTGCGGCGACAACGCCGCCATGATCGGCGCCCAGGCCTATTACGAGTACGAGGCGGGGGTGCGGGGCGATGCCTCCCTGAACGCCTTTGCCTGTGGAGAATGAATCCACAGCTGTGGAAAACCTGCGGGGAATCCCTGTAGAATCGACAAATTTGTCACATAACCGCGCTTGCTTCTGTGGAAAATCCTGTGGAAAGCGTGGAAAGATAACGCGGCGGCTGACCGGCGGCTGACTGCGGAAAATCCCTTTGCCGGAGAAAGTACAGGACTATGGCAAACTACGAAAACGAGATCCAAAGCGCGGTCGAAAAATACGAGGCGCTTCTTCGCTCCCAGCTGGAACGGGTGGAAAAGATCAACGCGGCAGGTGACGCTGTGGATTACAGCAAGATGGACAAGATCGTCATCGGCGTCTGCGGCGGCGACGGCATCGGCCCCATCATTACCGAGGCCTCCCGCAAGGTGCTGGACTATCTCCTTGCCGATGACGTCAAGAGCGGTAAGATCGAATTTAAGATCATCGACGGTCTGACCATTGAGAACCGTGCGAAGCATATGCAGGCCATTCCTGACGACGTCATGGAGGAGCTTTACGCCTGCGACGTCATTCTGAAGGGCCCCACCACCACTCCCCGCGCCGGCGATCCCTGGCCCAACATCGAGTCTGCCAACGTGGCCATGAGAAAGAAGCTGGACCTCTTTGCCAATGTCCGTCCCGTTAAGGTTCCCGACAAGGGCATCGACTGGACCTTCTTCCGTGAGAACACCGAGGGTAGCTACGCCGTGGGTAGCCAGGGTGTCAACGTGACCGACGACCTGGCCCTGGACTTCTGCGTGACTACCACCGAGGGTTGCAACCGCATCGCCCGTCTGGCCTACGAGTATGCCAGAAAGAACGGCAAGAACCGCGTGTCCATCGTGACCAAGGCCAACATCATCAAGACCACCGACGGTAAGTTCCTCCGTCTCTGCGAGGAGGTCGGTAAGGAATATCCCGAGATCGAGACCGATAACTGGTTCATCGACATCATGACCGCCAAGCTGGTGGACGAAAAGCGCCGTACCGGCTTCCAGGTCTTCATCCTGCCCAACCTCTACGGTGACATCATCACCGACGAGGCCGCCGAGTTCCAGGGCGGTGTCGGTACCGCCGGCTCGGCCAACATCGGTAAGAAGTACGCCATGTTTGAGGCCATTCACGGCTCGGCACCCCGTATGATCACTGAGGGGCGCGGTCAGTACGCCGATCCCTGCTCCATGCTTCGCGCCACGGTCATGCTGCTGTCCCACATCGGCTATCAGGCCGAGTCGGATCGCCTGGCCCGGGCCCTTGACATCTGTATGTTCGAGGAGAAGAAGCTGGTGGTGACGGGACGCGACACCGGCGCTACCTGTGACGAGTTCACCGCTTACGTAAACGAAACGCTGAAGAGACTGTAAGAGGGGGAGACGTGCGGGGGAAAACTTTCCCCAAAAAGTTTTCCCCCACGCCCCCTTTCAAAAACTTTGGACGGCCGAAAACTTCGTTTTCGGCGGGGTGGGCGGACGGAGGCTCATCGGGCGGACGGAGGCTCATCGGGCGGACGGAGGCTCATCGGGCGGACGAAGGCTCATCGGGCGGACAGAGCGCTCGCCATGCGGATGGAGGTTCGTCAGGCAGACGAAGGTTTGCCATGCGGACGGAGGTTCGCGGATATTTTGGAATCGGAGATTCTCATGAGCAGACAAAACTACGGTTTTATATACGGAAGCGCGGGGAAACGGTATCCCCGTTATTTCCGCTGCTTACGAGCGCTTCTGATGAACGGTATTATGAAGATCAGCTCGGCGGAGCTGGCCGAACGGTTGGGATTGACGCCCTCCCAGGTGCGGGCCGACCTGAACGGATTCGGCGGCGCCGGTCAGCAGGGCTACGGCTACCACGTCAAGACCCTCTACACCGAGATCAGCCGTGAGCTGGGGGCAGGAGACCGCATGACGGCGGTGATCCTGGGCGGTGAGCCGTCCACGGTGTCCTATCTTGCCGAACGGTTTGAGGGACGGGGCGTGACGGCGGTGGCCCACGTGACCTCCCTCGCGGGCGAGGGATCGGTACCGAAGGTGTTGCCCTCGGAGCTGACGGCCTATTTGGAAAAAGAAACCGTCGATCTTGCGGTGGTGGTGGAGAACGTGACGGGGGAGGCACCGCTTGCCCCTCTGCTGGTTTCCCACGGCATCCGCGGGATCTGGAACATGACCCAGCAGGATATGGAGGCGGAGATCCCGGTCCTCAATCTGCCTGTGGGGGATATTATGATGAGTCTTTGCTGTGACGTGCGTCACGCAAAAGACGAGAAAGGAGGAAAGACGTCATGAAGTACAACGTCATATTCAAGGACGGCGCGGTGTGTCTGCCGGCGGCGGCTCTGGAGCTGGACGGTGACCTGACGGCCATACGGCTTCTGATGCTCCTTTCCTACGACCGCGCCATGGGTGATGCCGACGAGGCCTTTTTAGCCGAGCAGCTTGGCTGTACGGTGGAGAAGCTGTCCGAAACGGTCGACAAGCTGCGGGAGGCCGGGCTTCTCGAGCCCGAAAGGAAGCGCAAGCCCTCGGCTTCGGGTAAGAATCTCACCGGTCGGGAGATGGCGTCGGTCATCGAGGCCGACGAGAGCATGAAGCAGCTCATCGAGGAATGCCAGGGACTCTGCGGCAAGGTCTTTACCCCCACCGACGTATCCAAGGTGGTGGCGTTGAAGCAGGAGCTTGGCTTCAGCTGTGAGACGATCTTACTGCTCTTCTTCTACTATTTTGAAAAGCTGGACGCCGTGGGACGAAAGCTGACGGTAAGCTACGTGGAAAAGAGCGCCTACGGCCTATATAACCAGGGCATTCGCACGGCGGAGGCCTTACAGGATTACATTAAGCAGGTGGAGATGCGGAACAGCAATCAATACCGCCTGCGGAAGCTCTTCGGTATGGGGGAGCGCGCCTTTACCAAGAAGGAGAAGGGCTTCTTCGACAAATGGTTTGGGGAGTGGGGCCTGTCCTTTGAGCTGGTGGAGCACGCCTTTGATCTGGCGGTGGACCGCACCGGCAAGGCGGGGCTGGAGTATATGTCAAAGATCCTCTCCGACTGGCACACGAGCGGCATCGCTACCGTGGAGCAGGCCGAAAAGGCGTCTGCCGACTATCGCAGCTCCTCGGCATACAAGAAGAAGTTCAAGGAGGCCGAACGGGGGGAAGAGCCCTCGTCCAGCTTCAATACCGACGCGTTTTTTGAAAAGGCGCTGAAGCGCAGCTACGCTATGATGAACGGAGGTGGGGAATAAATGGGATTTAACCGTGAAAACTACCGTCGGATCAAACGGGAATACGACGGAAAGAATCTCCGAGCCAAGGAGGAGGCAGAACGCCGCCGCGAGGAGCTCCACGCTCGCTTTCCCGAGATCAAGGAGATCGACGACGCCCTGTCGATGACGGGGCTTGCGGTGCTGGAGGCATCCTCCCGCTATGCGGGGGCGCGTCTTGAGGACGAGATCGCCGGGCTTAAGCGTCAGAATCAGACGCTGCTGGCGGATCGTGCCAATTGTCTTGCCTTCCACGGGCTTCCCGCCGATTATTCCGACGTCAAGTACGAGTGTCCCGACTGCATGGACACCGGCTTTGCCGGTCTTGCCATGTGCCGCTGTATGAAGGAAAAGCTGGTGCTGGCGGGCTATGAAAGCTCGGGGATCGGTACGCTGATCCGCACCAAGACCTTTGATAATTTCGATCCCGACTATCAGAAGCAGGAGGGCAAGGCGGCGGAGAATAACCGTCTGGTCTATCAGTTTTGTCAGAAATACGCCGAGCAGTTTGACGACCTCGGCTCTCCCAATCTTCTGTTCATCGGCGCCACCGGCCTGGGCAAAACGCACCTGTCCGCCGCCATTGCAGGACGCATCATCAACCGTGGGTACGACGCGGTCTGCGAGACGGCCCAGAATTTCTTTGCCGATTTCGAATTTGAACGCTTTAACCGCCCCTACGGCGGCCGCGATGCGGGAGAGGAGAGTAAGACCGATAAATATTTCGATTGCGATCTTCTGATCCTCGACGACCTGGGAACCGAGATGACCAATCAGTTTACCGTCTCGTGCCTCTATAACATCATCAACACCCGCCTCAACCGCGGACGGTCGATGATCATCAACACCAATTTAACCCGCGACGAGCTGAAAAAGCGGTATGCCGACCGCATCACCTCCCGCCTGTTCGGTGAGTTTTTACCCATGATCTTCCTGGGCCGCGATATGCGGGAGCTGCGGCTGGATTAACGTGAAGAAAGGATTCCTGTCATGAAAATTGCCATTGTTACCGGCGCCTCCTCGGGACTGGGTGAGGAATACGTCCGCTGTCTTGCTGAGGGCTACGATGAGATCGAAGCCATTTGGGTCATCGCCCGCCGTGAGGATCGGCTGAATCGGTTAAAGGAGGCCTACCCCGGGAAGACCGTGGTACCGATGCCCCTGGATCTGACGCTGAACGAAAGCTACGCCGCCTTCCGTGACAGACTGGAGGCCGAAAAGCCCGAGATCGTGGCGCTGATCAACAACGCCGGCTTCGGCACCCTCGGAAACTTTGACGAGATGGAGCTGTTCTCCCAAACCCGCATGGTGGATCTCAACAACCGTGCCATGACGGCTATGACGTCGGCCGCGCTGCCCTATATGAAGAAGGGAAGCTTTATCATCAACGTTTGCTCCATCGCTTCCTTTGCCCCCAATCCCCGCATGACGGTCTACTGCTCTACCAAGGCCTACGTGCTCAGCTTCTCCAAGTCGCTGCGGTTCGAGCTGAAGGGAAGGGGCATTAACGTCCTGGCCCTCTGTCCCGGGCCGATGGATACCGAATTCCTGCCGGCGGCAGGTATTGAAAAGGGCTCGTCCCATACCTTCGATACCTTGCCTCGGGTGAATCCTGCCATGGCTGCCGAGCGCTCCCTGCGCCACGCCGCCAAGGGACACGGTATCTACACCCCTCGCCTTTTCTTCAAGTTCTATCGGCTGCTGGCCAAGCTTTTGCCTCACGGAATCGTGATGCATATGAGCAAGACCTGACGGACTTGTCGGACTTTGACGGAAAATTCTTTTGCAAAACGATTGACATTTCGCGCAGAATCGTATAAAATAGAGATAGTGAAGCCGACCGAACGGTCGGAACGAAAGGAGGCCGTGATCATGGCTGACGAACTTTTTAGCGAGGAAGTATTTACCCTCACCGACGAAGAAGGAAACGAAAAACAGTTTGAGCTTCTCGGAAGCCAGGAGATGGACGGCAATACCTATCTGGCCCTGGTTCCCATCGAGGATAACGAAAACGACGAGTACGTGATCCTCAAGGTGGAGGAGGACGAGAGCGGCGAAGAGATCCTTGTCACCATCGACGACGACGATGAGTTCAACCGTGTCGCCGAAAGCTTTGACGAGGAACTGTTCGGTGAGATCGATTACGACGAGGCCGATCAGTAATCGGAAATTTTCCTGCTTAGTGCGTGATAGAGTGGCCGTTAAAACCTACAAGAGATGAATGGAGTCCGGCCTTCGCGCTCAGGGTATGCAGACCTCCCCGCCCGCCTGCTTATGTCACGCGGTCAACGGGATGCTGGGAGCACAAGCGACGCGAGAGGACACCTACCTGCTATGGCGGGTTTCTCAATGGCTGTCTACACGGCTCGGCGGGGCCTTTTGAACGGAATAAAAAAGATGCCTTTTGCGGGCATCTTTTTTTGCGGCGAGGGGGAGGAGGCCGTGTCAAGGGACTTGACACGGCCTCCTCCTTTGGTATATAATATGTCTGTCTTACCGAGGGGCAACGCCGAAAGCGTTTCAATAAGGAATCCCGGTGAAAATCCGGAGCGAGCCCGTCGCCGTGAGCAGGGAACAAGGAAGACTGCCGTCCTCCTCCGCAGGGAGGGCGGGACAAGCCATTGCGTCTGCCCGTTTTAAGGCAAGCGTGAGAAGGTGTCTTTCTCCGCGTAAGCGTCACCTGCGCAGTCGGAAGACTTACCCCGAAGACCGCAGAAGCCGCGATGTCCGGCGCCGAAGGGATGCGGAAACGGCAGGACAAATGAAAAAATGGGGATTTCCCCAACATGAAAGGAACATATGACATGAAACAAATGAAACGCTTTCTGTCGCTTCTCCTTGTCATGGCCTTGACTGCGGCAACGGCACTGACTCTTGGATCCTGCGACAAACCGAACGTCGGAGACAACTCCGGCCACCACTCAAATGCTGTCAGCGACAGCACCCCTGAATCCCAGGGAACACCGAGCACGGACGAATCGTCCGGCTCCTCCGAGGGCAGCCAGGAGATGCCTGAGGGACAGAAGACCATTACCGTCACCGTGACCGACGATAAGGGTCAGGATACCGTCTTTACCATCACCACCACCGCCGAATATCTCCGCGGTGCGCTGGAGCAAGAGAGTTTGGTAGAGGGTGAGGAAAGCGAGTTCGGCCTTTACATCAAGGTGGTCAACGGTCTCCGTGCTGACTACGATTTAGACAGGGCATACTGGAACCTCTTGAAGGGCGGCGCGTACCTGATGACCGGTGCCGACACCACGCCCATCGCCGACGGCGACGCCTTTGAGCTGGTCTACACCAAGGGATGAGTAAGTATCGCAAAAGCCTGCTCTGGGTGCGGGAGCTGGTGCTGTTTGCTCTGTTCGGCGCCATTCTCTTTTTGACGGCGCAGATCGACCTGATCCCCAACGTCCACCAAATGGCGCTGTTTATTGCCGGCTTTACGGCGGTCTACGGCGGGAAGGGGCTGATCCCCGTGATGCTTTACGTGTTTCTTGAGGGCCTCTTCGGCGGATTTGGCCTTTGGTGGGTGCCGTATCTCTATGCATGGCCGATCCTTTGGCTTTTGTTCTTCCTGATCCCAAGAAAGCAAAAGCTGAACGAGGTGACGGCGGGGGTTCTCATGTCCGTCGTCTCGGCCCTTCACGGCTTGGGCTTCGGCTTGCTTTACGCGCCCTTCCAGTGCTACGTCCTGTTTAAGGGAAATTGGGAAGCCACCCGGATCTGGTGGCTCTACGGCCTTCCCTTTGACCTGTCCCATATGCTGGGTAATCTTGTGGCGTCGCTTTTGGCCATTCCCTTTATTCGGCTTCTTTGCCGATTGGAGGGGAAGCCCTATCCCTATCGAAGGATCGGGGAAGGGAAGCGGACGGCCTGATACGATCCTTGAGAGGCAATCGCTGTACGTGCGATTGCCTCTTTCTTTTTTGGTGGCCGTTTTGCCACAAGTTAAATTTATGTGTCTTTTTTGTAAGAAAACAGGACGAACTATGGACATTGAGGCAAAAACATACTATAATAGTACTGAATATCATGATGGGAGACGGCTATGTTCGGCTACGTAACGCCTCTGACCGAGGAGCTGAAGGTCAAGGAGCATATCCTCTACAAGAGTATATACTGCGGTCTCTGCCGTGCCATGGGCAAGCGTGTCTGCGGAGAATCGCGGATGACGCTGAGCTACGACATGGTGTTTCTGGTGCTGATCCGCCTAAGGCTTTCGGGAGAGAAGGTCTCCTTCATCACCTCCCGTTGCGCCGCCTCTCCCTTCAAGAAAAAGCCCATGATGGAGCGCAACGAAGCCCTGGATTACTGCGGGGCGGCGGGCTCGCTTCTGGCCTATCACAAGCTTGCCGACGACGCGTCGGACAAGAAGGGCTTCCGCCGAGCGATCGCCCTGCTCCTGCGGTCGATGGCAGGGCGAATGAGAAGGAAGGCCGCCCTTCCCGCGCTGGACACCGTGTTGAGTGGAAAAATGGAGGAGCTGTCCTCCCTTGAGCAAGCCGAAGGCACCACGGTCGACGAGCTGGCCCACGTGTTTGGCGAGCTGCTGGCCGCCGTATTCGGTTGGGGTCTTGAGGGAAGCGACAAGCGGCTTTCCGAGGAGCTTGGCTATCACGTTGGCAAGTGGATCTACCTCCTGGACGCCGCCGATGACTACGAAGCCGATCGCAAGCGAGGGGAATACAACCCCTTGCCAAGCCGGGATCGGGAATCCCTTGCCTGTGCTCTGAATCTGGAGCTGGAGGCGGCGTCCCGCGCCATGGACCTGATGGCGGGGGAGGATCCCGGCATCAAACGCATCACGGAAAATATCCTGTATCAAGGGATGCCCGCACGGATGGAAAAGATCCTGTCCCGCCATGCCGACGGGGCATCTGCTACATAAGAAAGGACTGTCACCATGACCGACCCATACAAGATCCTGGGCGTCTCCCGCGACGCCTCGGACGACGAGATCAAAAAGGCCTACCGCGAGCTGGCAAGAAAGTATCATCCCGACAACTACGCGGGAAGCCCTCTTGCCGATCTGGCGGGGGAAAAGATGAAGGAGATCAATACCGCTTACGCCGATATTCAGAAGGCCCGCGCCGAGGCCCAGAGCGGAGAGCAGACGGGTGAGGACGGCTATACCGAGTACACCTACGGCGGCAGTACCTATACGGGGGAAAACGCCGAGAGCTTCAAGACCATTCGGGAGTATATCAACGCCGGACGGTTTTCGGATGCCGATCTTTTGCTGAACTCGCTGTCCGCCTCGGCCCGTAACGCCGAGTGGAATTTCTTAAAGGGCTGCGTGCTGGCCCAGAAGGGCTGGTTTTACGACGCCCAGCGGTATTTTGAAACGGCCTGCTATATGGCGCCCGACAATCAGGAATACCGTGGGGCTCTTAATAACATCCGTATGCGCGCCAACGCCTACGGCAGGGGCTACCGCACCGCCGAAAACGGCGGATCCGGCGCCTGCGATCTCTGCACGGGACTCATGTGCGCCGATTGCTGCTGCGAGTGCTGCGGCGGCGACCTGATCCGGTGCTGCTGATGGCGGCCAAACGAGGGGGCGCCAAGCTCGGTACCCGAAAGCTGGCGGTGGCCGCCATGCTTTGTGCTCTCGGCGTAGTATTCCTCTACGTCGGCGCAGTGATCGAGGTCCTGGACCTGACGATGGTGGCGGTGGCATCTCTTTTCATTTTCTTTGCGGTGATGGAGATGGGAGGGGCCTATCCCTATCTCATTTATCTCGTCACGGCGGTGCTGTCCCTGCTTCTTCTGCCGTCGAAATTCGCGGCGGGAGCCTATCTGCTGTTCGGCGGGATCTATCCGGTGCTGAAGCTTTTCTTTGAAAAGCTTCCTACCGTCCTGGGATGGGCCATGAAGCTGCTCTACTGCAACGCCATCGTGTCACTTCTTCTGTGGGTGTCCCTTTTTCTCCTTCACATTGAGGATCC
The DNA here is from genome assembly GCA_015064295.1 of Oscillospiraceae bacterium. Classification (GTDB taxonomy): domain Bacteria; phylum Bacillota; class Clostridia; order Oscillospirales; family CAG-272; genus Colimorpha_A. The sequence continues at coordinate 45,124 of SVSM01000003.1, forward strand.
CGATCTGGGCTTCAACCTCTTGACCTACGGTCTTTTCAACGTGACCTTCGTTCTTTACGACGTGGCGGCCACGCAGCTGGTGACGCTGTACCTTGTGCGGCTGCGTAAGCGTCTCCGGATCGAAAGGTTTTTCGAGAAATAACGCCTTAAATCTTGACAAATCCTGCCAAAAAGTGTACAATAGACTATATATTTCCGAGCATCCGCAGAGCGCGGAGCTTGGTGTTTTGAAGAGAGTATCATGATCAAAAGTATGACTGCCTTCGGGCGTGCCGTCGGTTCGGGCAGCGGAAAGAATTTCGTCTGCGAGATCCGTTCGGTCAACAATCGTTATTTGGATTGCTCGGTCAAGCTTCCCCGTTCCTACGGCTTTCTTGAGGAAAAGGTGATCGCCTTTATCCGCGGAAGCGGGATCACACGGGGTAAGGTCGAGGTGTATATCGGCATTGAGGTCACCGAAACGGTGGGGGCCGACGTGGAGCTGGACCGCGGTTACGCGGCGGGCTATCTTGCCGCCCTCAAGTCCCTGCGGGACGAGTTCGGTCTGGTGGACGACATCAGTACCATGTCGGTAGCGGCCAACCGGGACCTGTTCCTGGTGAAAAAGCCTACCGAGGATGCCGACCGCGACTGGGCGGAGCTTCTCCCGGTCCTCGGCGAGGCCCTGGCGGTCTACAATCGGGCAAGAGAGGCCGAGGGTGCTAACCTGCGCCGCGATCTTCTGGCTAAGCGTCACCATCTTGAGGAGCTGGCCGACCGCATCGGCGTCCTTTCCGCCGAGAATACCGTTGGCTATCGGGCGCGACTGGAGGCCCGTCTCCGTCAGACGCTGGAGACTCTCAACATGGAGTTCGATTCCCAAAGAATCCTCACCGAGTGTGCCATTTTTGCCGACAAGATCGCCGTGGACGAGGAGCTGGTCCGCCTGAAGAGCCATTTTGTTGCCTTTGACGAGGCTATGGACTCCGATCAGCCGGTGGGACGCCGCCTGGATTTCCTTCTTCAGGAAATGAACCGCGAGGTCAATACCACGGGCTCTAAGTCCAACGACAGCACCATCGCTGCTCTGGTGGTGGACGCCAAGTGCGAGCTGGAAAAGATCCGCGAGCAGATTCAGAACCTGGAATAAGCAGACAGAAAAGGATGTTACTATGAAATTTATCAGCATCGGGTTCGGGAATATGGTCTCCTCGGGCCGCGTGGTTACCCTGGTCAGCCCCGATTCGGCGCCTATGAAGCGTCTGATCCAGGATGCCAGAGAGGCGGGGCGCGTCATCGACGTGACCTGCGGCCGTCGTACCCGCTCGGTGATTATTACCGACAGCGACCACGTGATCCTCTCGGCCATCCAGACCGAGACCATCTGCAACCGACTGAACGGTGAGGGAGCCGACGCTTCCGACGAGAACGACGAGGTGTAAGGCGCTATGACCACCTTAGAATCTCCCAAGGGCATTCTTCTCGTGGTTTCGGGAGCCGCCGGTACCGGAAAGGGTACCGTCAATGCCATCCTGATGAAGGAGCACGACGATTTCGTTTTCTCGGTGTCCGCCACTACCCGTGCCCCACGTCCTGGTGAGGTGGACGGCAGAGAATACCATTTTATGACCAAGGAGCAGTTTGAGGAGCAGATCCGCCTGGGCGGTGTGATCGAGTATACGCAGTACTGCGGGAACTACTACGGCACCTTAAAGAGCGAGCTTCGCAAGCTGGACGAGGGGAAAAACCTGATCCTGGAGATCGAGGTGGAGGGTGCCATGAATATCAAGCGCCTCTTTCCCGACAGCGTGGCCGTCTTCATTCTTCCTCCCGATGCCGTTACCCTGCGGAACCGTCTCGTCAACCGCGGCACCAACACCGCCGACGATATCGAAAACCGTATGAAACGAGCGCTGGATGAGTTTTCCCTGGTAGAGCATTACGACTACGCAGTGGTCAATCACGACGGAAGAGCCAAGGAAGCCGCCGACGCGATCTACGCCATCGTGAAAAGCGAGCAACACAAAGCAAGCCGCGCCGAAGGCGCCATGAACCGCTTGTTTTTCAATCAAGAATAACGCCAATCGATACCCATCAAAAGGAAGGACAGAATATTATGAAGATGATCGCCCCCTCTGTGGATGAACTGACCCACCAGAATCAATACAACCGTTATACCCTGGTCATTGCCGTGGCCAAGTGCGCCAGAATGGTGACCGACGAGTACGTCAGCCAGCGTGAGACGGCAGAACGGATGCTGGCCAACAAGGAGACCGACAAGAGTCTGGCTGCTCTGATCAAGAAGGACTTCCGCGACGAAAAGGCCGTCCGGATCGGTATCAACCGTCTGCACAGCGGTGAGTACCGCATTGACGATAACTCCATCGATACCACCATCAGTTATTGACGGGAGAAGGACAATGGAAGCTTCGGTAGCGCGGGTCTATCTGCTTGACGCACCGTACCACATTGACAAACTGTACGATTATTATATCCCCGAGGAGCTGAGAGGCACCTTGACCGTCGGCGGCTTCGCCGCGGTGCCTTTCGGCGGGGGGAATCGCAAGCAGCTCGCTCTCGTTGGCGGGCTTGCTTCTGCTTCTGAGTATACGGCTCTCAAGCCGATCTTGGCTCCCGCCTGCGGCAGCTTGACGCTGAGCGAGGAGATGATTGGGCTTTGTCTGTATATGAAGGAGCATTTTTTGTGCACCGTGGGAGCCGCCGTCAAGGCCATCCTGCCTGCGGCGGCGCTGACCAAGGTCAAGGACTGCTATACGGTAAAAGAGGAGGTTTCGGATTTTTCCTCTCTCTCCCCTAAGCAGGAGGCCCTTTGCCGTTATATCCGGGCAAAGGGCAGGGTACAGGAGGCGGCCGCCGTCAAGGAGTACGGCCCCTCGGTCACCGCCATGCTGGCCAAGCTGACGGCCATGGGGATCCTGAACCGGGAGGCGGAATTTGCCGAAAGCCGCTCGGTGGTGGTCGAAACGGCCTACCTGAGCAAGGAATACGAGGAGATGGAGCCCGAGGCCTTACTCAAAACCGTGCGGGGAGACAAGCAGAAGGCTGCTCTCCGCGCGCTGGCGCTTTGCGGTTCTCTGTCTCTTAACGAGCTGCGAGACCGGTACGACGTGGAGCGTCCCATCGTCAAATCTCTTGTCAGCAAGGGCCTGGTGACGATGGAGAGCGAGGACGTTTTCCGCGATCCCTACAAGGGACGTCACCTTCCTGCCGATTCGGAGCTGATCCTTTCGGAGGAGCAGGAGGCGGCAAGAAGGACGCTGTCAGATCTTGCCGACAGCGGCGAGCCCAAGGCGGCGCTGCTCTACGGTGTGACGGGAAGCGGGAAAACGGGGGTGATCCGCGCCGTCATGGATGACGTGATCGCCAAGGGGCGCTCGGTGATCCTACTGGTACCTGAAATCGCCTTAACGCCCCAAACCGTTGCTATTTTCCGCGCCCATTACGGCGACCGCACGGCGGTGATCCACTCGGGTCTCTCACGAGGAGAGCGCTGGGATGCCTGGCGGAAGATCGCAAACGGTGAGGCCGACGTCTGCATCGGTACCCGTTCGGCTATTTTTGCCCCCTTCTCCAACCTGGGCCTCATCGTCATGGACGAGGAGCAGGAGCATACCTACAAGTCGGATATGGATCCCAAATACCATGCCCGCGATATTGCCCGTTACCGCTGCGCCAAGCAAAACGCCATGATGCTGTTGGCTTCGGCAACGCCGTCGGTGGAGAGCTTTCACAAGGCGGAGGAAGGGAAGTACACCCTGGTGCGTCTGCCTCACCGCTACGGAGGCGCCGTCCTCCCCGATACCGTCATCACCGACCGCCGCCCCGACAGTAAGGCAGGCAATACCTCCCCCATCGGTGCTGAGCTGGCCGCCCGCTTGCAGGAGACGCTTGACAAAAAGGAGCAGGCCATTCTCTTCATCAATCAGCGGGGCTATCATCGGTTCCTCACCTGTCCCCTCTGCGGTCAGGTGCTGATGTGTCCCCATTGCAGCGTGTCCTATACCTATCATACCCGTCCGGGAGGAGGCGGCTATCTGTTCTGCCATTACTGCGGAAGCAAGGAGGCCGTCCCCCACAAGTGTCCCCAGTGCGGAAACGAGACCATGAAGCACGTTGGCTTCGGTACCCAGATGGTGGAGGAGGAGCTGGCAAGACGCTTCCCGACCGCCTGCGTCATGCGGATGGACGCCGATACCACATCCACCAAGTTTTCTTACGATAAGCTCCTCGGCAGCTTCCGCGAGGGAGAGGCCGATATTCTCATCGGCACCCAAATGGTGACCAAGGGCCACGATTTTCCCAACGTTACCCTGGTAGGTGTCATCAACGCCGATTCCTCCCTCTACTTAAGCGATTTTAAGGCCAACGAGCGTACCTTCGGGCTTCTCACCCAGGTCATCGGCCGCGCGGGGAGAGGGGAGAAGAAGGGCTGTGCTCTGATCCAGACCTACAATCCCGGGCATCCCGTGCTGGCGCTTTCCTCGGCCCAGGACTACGAGCGGATGTATCGGGAGGAGATTGCCCTCAGGCGGTCTCTCGTTTTCCCGCCCTTCTGCGATATGGTGCTCTTTACCCTGTCCTCCGAATCGGAGACTGAGCTTGTGGCGGCCGCAAGCGGTTTTGCTGCCCTTTTCCGTCAGCTGAATCAAGACAAGCATCCTACCGTGCAAACGGTGATCTTTGGCCCCATGGAGGCCCCCATCTATAAGCTGAACGGCATCTATCGGATGCGGCTGGTCATCAAGTGCCGCTTCAACGCCGCGACACGGAGGCTGATCGCCGAGGCCTACGCCGAGATCGGCCGCAAGGTCGGGCGGAAGATCGGCATTTCCGCCGACGTCAATCCCACGAATTTGTCATAATACGTTCCCAATCTGGAAAGGATAACAACATGGCTATCTTAAAGATCATTACCAAGGAGGATCCGATCCTTCGAAAGACCAGCCGTCCCGTGGAGGAGATCACCCCTCGCATCCTTCGTCTTCTCGACGATATGAGGGATACCCTCCATAAGGCCGAGGGTGCCGGCCTTGCCGCACCGCAGGTGGGGGTTCTCCGCCGCGTAGTGCTGGTGGAGACCGAGCCCGGCGAGCTTCTTGAGCTGATCAATCCCGAGATCGTGTCGGTGTCGGAGGAGCGTCAGGAGGATATTGAGGGCTGTCTCTCGGTGCCCGGTGAATGGGGGATTACCGACCGTCCCATGACGGTGACCGTCCGTGCCCAGGATCGTAACGGCGCTTGGTTTGAGGCCACTGGCAGCGGTCTGAAGGCCCGTTGCTTCTGCCATGAGCTTGACCACCTGGACGGCGTCCTCTATACCGATAAGGTCATCCGTATGCTGACCGACGAGGATTTTGAGGATTAAATCGGGGAGAACGCCAAAGGGCTCTGCCCTTTGAGAACCCGCTTCTTTCTAAGTTAGAAAGAAGCAAAGACCGCTGTTGCGAAAAACGCCGTTTTTCGCGATGAATCGATAACGAAAGCGGTAATGCGATCGATTGGCGAAGTCGTAAGATTCTTCCCATTTGCCCAAAACGGAGTTTTGGGCCGATCAAGGTTTTTGAGGTCAAGGAACTTTTTTCAAAAAGTTCCTTGCGGGTGCAGGGCAGAGCCCTGCGCGCCTTCCCGCTTTTTCCGATGCAGGGCAGAGCCCTGCTCACCATCTTATAAAAAGGGGTTTGGGGAAAACCGGTTTCCCCAAGACATAACCAATGCGTATTCTGTTCATGGGAACACCCGATTTTGCGGTCAGCTCCCTAAAAGCACTGTATGAAAGCGGTGAGCACCAGATCACCGTCATTACCCAGCCCGACAAGCCGAAGGGCAGGGGCTACACCTTAACGCCTCCCGAGGTCAAGGTCTACGCCGAGAGCGTGGGCTTATCGGTCTATCAGCCCGCTACCCTGCGGAACGAGGCCTTTGCGGCGCTGCTTCGCGAGCTGGATCCCGAGATGATCGTGGTGGCGGCTTACGGTAAAATTTTGCCCAAGAACGTATTGGATTATCCGAAATACGGATGCATCAACGTCCACGGCTCCCTTCTCCCCCGGTATCGCGGTGCTGCTCCCATACAGCGGGCGCTGATCGACGGCGAAACCGAGACCGGCGTGACCATTATGTACATGGCCGAGGGATTGGACACTGGCGATATGCTGTACAAGACGGTAGTGCCCATTACCGAGGACGACAACTTTGAGACGCTGTTTGACAAGATGGCGGCGGCAGGCGCCGAGGCACTGTTGCAGGCTATTCCCTCCATTGTGGACGGTACCGTGGTGCCCGAAAAGCAGGACGACCGACTTTCCACCTACGCTGTCAAGATCGAGAAGGCCGACTGCACGTTGGACTTTTCCCGATCGGCCCGCGAGGTACACAATCGCATCCGCGGTCTCTCGCCCTTTCCGCTGTCCGCTACGGTACGGGGCAGCACCGTTCTTAAGCTTGTGCGCTCCCGTCTCAGCGACCGCACGGAAAGCTCCGAGGCGGGGACGCTGATCGCTGACGGCGGACGGCTTTACGTGGTCTGCGGCGACGGCCGATGCCTTGAGATCCTGGAGCTGCTCCCCGCCGGAAAAAAGCGGATGAGCGCCGCCGATTATCTCCGCGGTAATCGTCTGAGTGACGGTGAGCGACTGGGATAACGTTACATTTTCCGAAAGGTAAGGAGTTATCATGTATTTCGACTGGACTTATCTGGTGCTGGTGCTTCCCATGCTGATCATCACGATGATCGCCCAGGGAAAGGTCACCTCCACCTACAACAAATACAGTAAGGTCATCAGCCGTCGGGGCTGGACCGCTGAGCAGGCCGTCCGTCAGATTTTGGCGGCAAACGGCCTTCACGACGTGACCATCACCCGCGTGGCGGGGAATCTGACCGATCACTACGATCCCCGCACCAACAGCATTGCCCTGTCCGATACGGTCTACGGAAGCCGTTCCATCGCGGCCATCGGCGTGGCGGCTCACGAAGCGGGGCACGCCATCCAGCATGCGGTGGGATATTTCCCCATCAAGGTTCGCACGGCCATCGTGCCCCTTACCCAATTCGGCTCCCGCCTGTCTACCCCTTTGTTGATTTTGGGGCTTTTGCTGGGCTTTTATCCCCTGGCCTACTCCGGGATCCTCTTGTTCGGTGTGACGACCGTCTTTCAGCTGGTCACTCTGCCCACCGAGTACAACGCCAGCCGTCGAGCTCTTGAGGCCCTTGAGGGCGGCTATCTGGATGAAGACGAGCTGAAGGGAACCAAGAAGGTGCTGTCCGCTGCGGCCTCCACCTACCTTGCCGCCCTGTTCGTCTCCCTTGCCTCGCTGCTCCGTCTGATCCTCATCGTGAACGGCAGACGCCGCGACTGACCACCAACCGAAAGGAGGCCGCCATGGACGTAAGAGAAGCGGCTTTTCTCTCCCTGATTCGCTGTGAGAACGGCGGCAAATATTCCAATTTAGAGGTGGACTCCGCCATCAAAAAGCACGGCTTTACCGGAGCCGACCGGGCCTTCTTCACGGCCTTGGTCTACGGAGTGATCGAAAAACAGATCACCTTAGACTACCTGCTCGGAAGACTTGCCTCAAAGCCCTGGGAGAAGATCGAGCCCAAGATCCGGACGCTCCTGCGCCTCGGTGCCTACCAGATCCTGTTTCTTGACCGTATCCCCGACAGCGCCGCCTGCAACGAGAGCGTGGAGCTGGCCAAGCTCCATACCCACAAGGGCACCTCGGGCTTTGTCAACGGTATTTTGCGGAATCTGGCCAGAAGAAAGAACGACCTGCCCTATCCCGAGAAGGGAAGCGACGAGTACCGTTCGGTGCGGTACGCCTGCCCTCTGTGGCTCTGTCGCCTTTGGCGGGAGCAATACGGCGAGGAGGTCTGTGAGGCCTTACTTGACGCCGTCAACCGTAACCCCCGCATTACCCTGCGGGTCAATACCCTGAAAACTACCCGCGAAGAGCTGATGGCGCGTTTACGCGATCTCGGTATTGCCTGCGAGCCGACGCTCCTCTCCCCTTACGGGATCCTGCTGGACGAATATACCCCCGTCAGCGACATAACTCCTCTTGCCGAAGGGCTTTGCTTCGTGCAGGACGAGGCCTCCCAGCTCTGCGCCGCAGCCCTCGGCGCCAAGCCCGGCGAGAGGGTACTGGATACCTGCTCCTGCCCCGGCGGCAAGAGCTTTGGCATCGCCATGGCCATGCAAAACGAAGGCTCCCTGCTCAGCATGGACCTTCACGAGAGCAAGCTTTCCTTGGTGGAAAGCGGCGCTGCCCGCCTTGGCATCACCTGTCTTGCTGCGGCGGTACAGAACGGCACCAAGCGTCGGGAGGAGCTTTTGGAATCCGCCGATCGGGTGCTGTGTGACGTTCCCTGCTCGGGGCTCGGCGTCATCGCCAAAAAGCCGGATCTCCGCCATAAGTCCCCCGAGGATATGGAACGCCTTCCTGCCGTTCAGTACGCCATTCTGGAGAACGGAGCCGCCTACGTGAAGACCGGCGGGACGCTGCTCTATTCCACCTGCACCTTGAACAAAAAGGAAAACGAGGAGATCGTGGCACGCTTTCTTACCGAGCATCCGGAATTTGTGCTCTCCTCCGAGGATATGCCCTTCGGGGAAGCCACGGTGACGTTTTTTCCTCACCTGCAGGGCACCGACGGCTTCTTCTTAGCAAAATTCCGAAAATCCTGATTTTGAAGGGGGCCTTCGACCGAAAGGCCCCCTTATTTTTTTTTGCCAAAATTTTCCGAAAATCCGATAAAATAAAAATAAAAACGTCGGAATCCCTTGCGAAACGGGAAAAAATATGGTATAATACAAAGGATTACGGGAGAAACCAAACCGATCAATCTAATTATGAGCCGGAAAGGAGAGTCCGCACTCCCGGCGGACGAGAAATTTCGGATGGAACATACCTACTACGGTCAGCTTTCAGTCATCGGTATGCCGGGCTGTGAGAAATTTGTGGAGGAGGTAGACAGCTACCTTCACGAGTGGAGAGGCAGCCGTGCAAGCGAGACCTTTATCGTTACCCCCGATTGCAAGCGCTTCGGAAACGGCGAGGGCAAGGCAGTCCTCCATGAATCCCTGCGGGGCCATGACGTATACATCATCGCCGATATGTATAATTACGGGGTCAAGTACAAGATGTACGGTCAGGAATATCCCATGAGCCCCGACAACCATTTTGCCGACCTTAAGCGCGTCATCAACGCCATCGCCGGTAAGGCACGTCGCATTACCGTCATCATGCCCATGCTTTACGAAAGCCGTCAGGATAAGCGCCACGTTCGCGAGTCCCTGGACTGTGCCGTGGCTCTCCAGGAGCTGGAGAACATGGGCGTCACGAATATCGTGACCTTTGACGTGCATAATATCGGTATACAGAACGCCGTGCCGCTGATCGGCTTCGATAACGTTCAGTGCGCCTATCAGATGATCAAGGCCCTGATCAATCAGGTCCACGACATTCAGCTGGACAAGGATCACGTCATGATGATCTCCCCCGACGAGGGCGGTATGAACCGTTGTATGTACTATTCCTCCCTTCTGTCGCTGGATCTCGGTATGTTCTATAAGCGCCGTGACTACACGGTAGTGGTCAACGGCAAGAACCCCATCATCGCGCACGAGTACCTCGGCCGCTCGGTCAAGGGCAAGGACGTGATCATCGTGGACGACATCATCTCCTCCGGCCAGTCGATCCTTGACGTGGCCTCCAGCCTGAAGGAGAGAGGCGCCAAGCGCATCTTTGCCTTTGCTTCCTTCGGCCTCTTTAACGAGGGCCTTGAGAATATCGACAAGGCCTACGCTGACGGCGTGATCACCAAGATCTTTACCACCAATCTAATCTACCGCTCGCCTGAGCTTCTGAAGCGGGAGTGGTACACGGAGGTAGATCTGGGCAAGTACGTGGCGCTTCTCATCGATACGCTGAACCGTGACGAGTCCATCAGCCACCTGCTGAAGCCCGCCGAGCGCATTAAGGCGCTGCTTGCCAAGGTTCAGGGTACCGACGCAACCTAATGAACTACCAAACGAGACGGGGCTGCCGCATTTGCGGCAACCCCGTTTGCTCAAAAAGCGAAAGGAATGACGGATATGGAGAATCGAGAATGCTGGCAGGGCTTTTACGCCCTGTTTGAAAAGGCCTCCATTACCGAGCTGGAGGAGATGCTTGCTTTGGCCGAAAGCCGGGAAGAAAAGATCCTCTGGCGGGCGCTGATCAATCTGAAGCTCCAGCTGAAGCAAGAGGCCATCGTCGGGGAGATCCTGCTATGAGTGAGGCCCCTGTCTTTACCATTATCGCCGGCATTAACGGGGCGGGGAAGACCTCCTTATATCACGTTCTAAAGGATAGCGAGGATCTTGGCGAGCGTATCAACATCGACGAGCTGGCCAAGGAGGAGGGCGATTGGCGGGATCCGCGGGCGCAAATTCATGCGGGACGTACCGCTATGGCCATGATTGCCGAATATATTGAGGCGGGCCGCTCCTTTCATATGGAAACGACCCTGCCGGGAACCGCCATCGTCAAGCAGATCCGTGAGGCCAAGGCCCACGGCTTTTCGGTCTGCCTCTATTTCGTGGGTGTGGACGACGTGAAGGTGGCCATCGAACGGGTGCATCAGCGCATGGCTCACGGGGGTCACGGCATCGGTGATAAGTTCATTTTGAAGCGCTATTACCAGCTCAATAACAATCTGCGGCGGGTGCTGCCCCTCTGCGATGCGGCGATCCTCTTTGACAATACCGTCAGGTTCCGTCAGGTGGCCATTTTGGAGGACAAGCGGCTGATCGACTGCGACCGCGATCTGCCCTATTGGTTCATCGATCTCATTGACGAGCTTCCCGATTGACGAAAGGAATCTTATGTATACGGCACATCGACACTTTATTTTTGACCTTGACGGTACCTTGGCCTATACCATCGGGGATCTGCGCTCCGCCATGAACGGGATGCTCCGCCACTTCGGATGGCGGGAGATCTCCGAGGAGGAGGCACTGCAAAACATCAACTTCGGCGCCCGACAGTTCGTGCGGGGCTGTATGCCGGAGGCGTATCGGGAGGACGAGGGCATGGTTGACCGTGCCTTTGCCAAATATTCCGAATGCTACGCCAAGGAGTACCTGAAGACCACCTGCCTTTACCCCGGCGTCGGGGAGGGCATCGCTTACTTAAAGGCGCAGGGGGCACGGATGGCCGTTTTCTCCAACAAGCAGGATGCCCAGACCAAGGCCATTTGCGAGAAGCTCTTTCCTGCCGATACCTTTGCCATCGTGCTGGGGAACAACGGCGTCTTTCCGCATAAGCCATCCCCCGAAGGGGCGCTGTACGTGGCAGAGGTTCTGGGAGCCTGTCCCGAGGACATTGTTTTCGTGGGGGATTCCGACGTGGATATGAAGACCGCCGCCAATGCGGGAATGCATCCCGTTGGCGTTTCCTGGGGCTACCGCCCCAAGGAGCTGCTTCTGTCCCTCGGGGCAGAGACGATCTTGACCTCGCTTGAGGATATCGAGAATCTGATAAAATGAACCGATTACGATAAAAGAAAAAACGCATTCATGTGTCATGAATGCGTTTTTTGTTATCCCAGTAAGACGTCCGACACCAGCATGACACAGAAGCCCACCAGAAGGGCGTAGGTCGCTCCCCGCTGGCTGCCGTGGGCATGGGTCTCGGGGATCATTTCATCGCTGATGACGTAGAGCATGGTGCCGCCTGCAAAGGCAAGAGCAAAGGGAAGAATGGCCGAGGCGATACTCACGGCGAAATAGCCGAGCAGGGTTCCCACCACCTCAACCAGGCCGGTAATCAGGGCGGCGACAAAGGTCTTTCTTGGGGAGATCCCGGCGGCCAGCATGGGGCCGATGATGACCATGCCCTCGGGGATATTCTGAAGAGCAATACCGCCTGCAATGAGGAGGGCCTCCGACACGTTGCCCGATCCGAAGCCCACGCCGGCGGCGATGCCCTCGGGGAGGTTATGGATGGCAATGGCCGTGACGAAGAGGAGCACCTTGCTCAGGTTGGCGTTACCCCGGTGATGCTCGTCTTCGACACCCATCAGGCGGTGCAGATGGGGGACCACCTTATCGATGACGTTGAGGCAGAGGGCGCCGCAGAAGATGCCCGCCACCGTGATCAGAAGGCCGAGCTTACCACCGTATTCCACCGATGGGAGGATCAGGCCCAGCACCGCGGCGGCCAACATGACGCCGGCGGCAAAGGCCAATACGATGTCGCTGAATTTGTGGGAGATCTTTTTGAAGCAAAAGCCGATGATCGAGCCGATCACCGTGGCGCCCCCTACACCGAGGGCAGTCAAAAGTACCATGTCCATAAGAGACTCCTTTCGTCAGGAAGGTTTTTGAAAGAGAATGAGACGGTAAAAGCGTTCCTCGGTCCGTACCCTGTCGTAGGCGGTGCCGTAGGCCTCGTTTCCTTCGCTATTGGAGACCAGAACGGTGCCGCCGGGCGGGGAGGCAAGAGGAACCTTGACGTTGGGGCCGTGGATGCCCAGCAGGGTTAGATCGGCAGAATCGGCGGTGGGTAGCACTTGCTCCCACAGCGGCGATTCGGTCATGCCGGCACCCAGATAGACGAGGGTGCCGTTTCCCTTCACGGTAAGGGAGCAGAGGGGCTGAACCGATCGATCCAAAAAGCCGATTGGCGTCGTGGTGAGGGTAAAGCCCCCGAAGGCAATGACACCGCCGGCCTCGGAGGAATAGGGGATCACCGTGACGCCCCGCTTCTCGGCCTCACGGGTGAGGGCCTCGGCCACCTCGTCGGTGGTTTCGTCGTAAGGGGAGGGAAAAAGAAGATAGGAGAGGCGGTGATTGTCGGCCAAACGGACAAAGGAATTGATATGCTTGCGGTGCAGGTGCGTTAAGAATAGCCCGTCGGGGGAGCTGTCGTTCAGGACTGCCGAGGAGAGAGCGGCGGCACTCTTCAGGTTGGAGTAGCTTCCGTCCGACATATCGCATAGCAGGGTCTTGCCGTTTTCGTGGAGGAGTAGATAGTCGTTCTTCAGGATATTGACGGCGACGATGCTTTGCGCGCCGTGGGTTTGGTGGCGGTAGAGAGCGTAGCTCCCGCCGAACACCGCCGAAAAGACCACAATGGGCACAAGAAGCGTCACCAGACGCTTCTTTCCCAGCAGGAATAGCATGAGAAAGGCAAGCGCCGACAGGAAAAAGGCAAACAGGGTAAAGGTAAACCGCAGGCTGATGGGTTCGATGACCCGTGCGGCCAGCTTCTCTGCCATGTGGAGCAGCAGCCCCGCCAGATCTCCCGTCGAGGCGGCAAACAGGCCGGCAAGAGGCGTGCCGTAAAGGAGAAGCGTCAACAGGGCAAGAAGGAGCATCGTACCGGTCAGGGGCAAAAACAACAGGTTACTGAAGGGCGAAACGAGACTGCATTCCCCAAAGTACCAGGCCGAAAAGGGGAGAGTAAAGAAGACGGCCGACACCGTAACGGCCATGGCGGCCAGCGCTTTTCCCAGCAGCTTGATGGGGAAAGGACTTTTGGCCGTCTTTTTCAATAGGAAGGAGGCCAGGGGACTGCCGAGAGCGATGATGCCCGCCGTAGCGGAGACTGAAAGAAGAAAGCCCACGTCGGTGACGGCGTTGGGAGATAGGAGAAGAATGAGTGCCGCTGCCAGTGCAAGGGCCGTCGGAGGGTCGTAGCGCTCTCCCGTGATAAAGGCCACCAGCGTCAGAAACAGCATAATACCCGAACGCAGGACAGAGGCGGGAAAGCCGGTAAGAGCAGCGAAAAAGACGATCATGACCGAGGCGCTCAGCAGCTGGAGCCACGGAGGTGCTCGGAAAATACGGATGAAGATCAGCAGGCCACCCACTAAAACCGACAGATGCAGACCGCTGACGGCAAGGATGTGGGAGAGGCCGAGGAAGCGGAAGTCCCGCTTGACGTTGTCGGTGACATCGTCCCTTCTGCCCAGCAGGATGCCGGAAAGGAAGCCGCCCCTTTCCTCATCGAACAGCAGCCGGAGCCGTGCCGATAGAGCGCTTGACAGGCGGGAGAGACGGGAGGCGATACCCCCATTCCCCGGCGTGACGGCGACCTCGCCCTCCTCATCTCCCGTAGCCACGAGAAAAATGCCGTCGGAGGCGTAGTAGCTTCGGGTAGGGAAGCCGTTATCCTCTTCGGGTGGCAGGGACAGCGTCACTGACAGGGTGATGAGATCGCCCACCTCGGCGTCGCAGTCCCTCGGGATCTCAAGCAGCACCGAAAAGGAGACCGCCTCACCCTTCCACTCCTCGGCCTTGGCGGTATAGAGCGACAGATAGTCGCTGGTGTAGGTGACGTCGGTGACGGTGGCGGTCAGCGTCCCCTGTTCTCCGTCACGGGCGGTCATGTCGGCCACGTGCACGTCGAACCAGAGCCACGAGGACAGACAACCGGCAAACAGCCCAATCAAAATGGGCAGGACGGGAGAGAGGGATGGCTTTCGCCCGGGACGGAGCAGCGTGCGGAGCAGGATCAGTGCGGCGGCTGACACCGCAAACAGCAGAAGACATATGAGCTTCCCCCAAGCGGAAAGCAGCCGTAGACAAAATGCCGCTCCCGCAAAGCAGGTGCAGACGGTCAGAAGCGGTCGGTGTTTTAGGTATTCCATGGATTCCTCGGAAAAGGTTGTCACACCATTATAGCACAGTTTGCACGCCGTTGCAAGGAATAACGGCAAATAATCCGTCAACACTCCCTTATAACACCGAAAGACGGAGGGTATTATGCAGATCCATCGCTATCTCAACGGAAAACCGATCACCAGAAAGGAATTATCCCACCTGGAGCTTCAGACCGACGCGCTGAAAAGCGCCGTGCTTGACGCCAGAAGGCGGGTAGAGCAGGGGATGAACGGGGTGGGGGCCTCCGGCGCGACGGAAGGGCAAGTTCTTTTCGCTGTCCCCGGGGAGGAACGGAGGCTTTTCTCCGGTGCGCCAGAGGCACAGGAGGGTTCCTCTGTCACAGGGGAGAGGCAGGGACTTTTTTCTGCGGCGGGAGGAGAACGCTCCCCCATGCAGCATGAGGCGTGATGACGAAGGAGCGTAAGAGCGCCGCCCTTTATGTCCGCGTCTCCACCGATGCCCAGCGGGAGGAGGGCTACTCCATTGAGGCCCAACAGGAAATGTTGATTGCCTACTGCGTCAGCCGCGGCATCGCCGATTACCGCCTCTATATCGACGGCGGCTTCAGCGGCAGCAACATCGAGCGTCCCGAAATGACCCGCCTGATCGCCGACATTCGTTTGGGACGGATCAGCCATGTCATCGTTTACAAGCTGGACCGCCTCTCCCGCAGTCAGAAGGACACCCTGTACCTCATTGAGGACATTCTCATTCCCCACGGTGTCAGCTTCGTGTCGCTGAACGAGAACATGGACACCGCCACCCCCATCGGCCGTGCCATGCTGGGCATCATGTCGGCCTTTGCCCAGCTGGAGCGGGAGACCATCCGCGAGCGTACCCGTATGGGGATGAAGGAACGGGTGAAAAGCGGTCTGTGGCCGGGGGGCGGGAAGGTTCCCTTCGGTTATGATTACGATGCGGCGCAGGGGATTTTAGTGCCCAATGCCGATGCCGATACCGTGCGGCTGATGTACGACCTCTACCGCAAGGGATGGTCGATGATGGCCATTGCCCGCTATACGGGGCTGAAATACGAGCGTCTGGCCGAGCAGATCCTCCGCCGCAAGACCAACGCCGGCTACATCGTTTACAACGGCGTTGAATACAAGGGTAAGCACGAGGGGCTCATCTCCGAAACGGAATACGAGGAGACCATGCGGCTGATGGCCGAGCGTGCCCGGGGGAGCCGGGGAGGGGCCAAGCACCTCCTGGCAGGGCTGGTGGAATGCGGCGTCTGCGGGGCCAAGATGCGGTATCAGAAGTGGGGAAAGGCGGGGTACAAGATCTACTGCTATTCTCAAGACAAGGGAAAGCCCCATCTTGCCAAATCCGATCACTGCAACAATCGGAAGCTGTGGGCCGAGGAGCTGGAGGAGGCGGTGATCGCCGACCTCTTTGCCATGTCCTCCCGCAAGCTGGGAGAGGATACGGGGGAGGAACGTCGGGGCAAGGGGCTGGACGAGCTGTTGCGGGGGCAGATCGACCGTCTTGAACGGAAGCTGAAAAACCTCTATCATCTCTACGGTGACAGCGGGGACGAGACCCTGGAGGAGACCATTGCCGACACCCGAAAGGAGCTGTCGGAGACAAAGGAGCGTCTTTCTGCCCTGCTTTCCGAGGCCGGAGACGCAAGGCGTCAGCAGGCTCTTTGGCAGGAGATCCGATCGGCCGAGGAGGCCTGGGATTTCATGACGCAGACCGAAAAGCAGAGCGTCCTGCGGAGCTGTATTGAGAAGATCGTCGTCACCTACGACCGCACCGATCTCTATTACAAGGTCTTGACAGAACAGAGCCCATAGGGTATAATAAAAACAAGACTTGCCGCAATAAGGAGACCGATATGGGACGCTTTGGAAGCCCGACTCTCGGCTATCACGCCGAGGCCGATGAAAACGATATTCCCGAACTGAATAAATGTCCGTCCTGCGGCGCGTTTTTTGACGGTGACGTCTGCCCCATCTGCAAAACGGTCTGCCCCGAAGAGATGAAGGCGGGAAACCGCGCCAAGTTCAAAAAGAAAAAGAAAAAAGAAAAGCCGGTGGGCTACAAGGTGCCTCCGGTGTGGTATCTTCAGACCTGGTTTATCCTGTTGGTCCTCTGTGTATCCCAGTTCATCGGCGTCATCTTGGTATGGCTGAGCGACTGGAAAAAGTGGGTCAAGGTCACCGTCACGGTGTTGGCCTTGGGCGGCGGATATCTCGTCGGCTTGTTGTACTTCCCGCTGTTCCAGCTATTCCAAAAGCCCCCGGAATACGTGAATTACGATTTGCCCGAGAGCGAATACCGCGAGCAGTGCGACCCCCTGGACTACGAGAGTCTCATGCGGGAGCCGGAGGACTATATCGATCGGTATATGGTTTTGACCCTGACGGTGGAGTCGGTCAAGTACGTGGACGGCTATGATATGTCCTTTACCGGGGACGTGATCCTTGCCCTTGACGGAGAGGGACACTCCTATCTCGTCTACGATTGCCGCAAGGACGGTAAGAACATTCTTACGGGGGATACCGTTACCGTTTTTGGCCAGTTCGGCGGCGTGGACGTGGAAACGGCCTTTGACTACTACGTGAGATACCCGATCGTGTACGGTGCGTACCTTGACATTGGGTAATGTATGAAAAAAGACAGAGAACGCGACGTTCTCTGTCTTTTTTGTGTTTTCTTAGGCCATGGTCTCGGTCATGGCACGGCCGCCGAGAATGTGGAAGTGAAGATGAGGCACCGACTGACAGGCGTCGGGGCCGCAGTTGGAGATCAGGCGATAGCCGTTGGTGAGGCCGGCCTCTCTTGCGATCTGTGGGATGGTTTCAAAAAGATGAGCGATCAGGGCACCGTGCTCGGCGGTCACGCCGTCAAGAGAGGGAATGTGAGCCTTGGGGATCACCAGAAGGTGAACCGGCGCCTGGGGGTTGATGTCGCGGAAGGCCAGAATGGTGTCGTCCTCGTAGACCTTGGAGGAGGGAATTTCGCCTGAGGCGATCTTGCAGAAAAGGCACATCGTGAAGTACCGTCCTTTCGGGTAAAACGCACGTCCTTTGTCGGTGATTTCCATGGAAAAAACTTGACAAACCGGTTACGGTGCGGTATAATGTAAATACTAATATAGATATTATAGCAAAACGGAGGAAATCTGTCAATGGTCGTAACGAAAGATTCGATTATCGGTGACGTTCTGGATCACGATGCCGGCACCGCGAAATTCTTTTTTGAGATCGGTATGCACTGTCTTGGCTGTCCCGCCTCCCGGGGTGAGAGCATCGAGGCCGCCTGTGCCGTTCACGGAACCGATGCCGATGCGCTGATCACCAAGATCAACGATTATCTCAGCACGAAGTAAAACGAAGGGCTGTAACTTCCGGGTTACGGCCTTTGTTTATCGAGGAACGCCATGACGTATCGAAACATTCGGCTTGACGCTCGTCTGTCTGCCGTGGCAGAGCAGGTGAGGTCGGGCGTAACCCTGTATGACGTGGGAACCGACCACGCCTATCTCCCCGTTTTTCTCATGCAACAGGGGAGGATCTCCCGTGCCATCGCTTCCGACGTGGCGGAGGGGCCTCTCGCCTCGGCTCAGGAGACGGTTCGGGAGGCAGGCCTTGCCGATCGGATCGAAACCGTCCTGTCGGACGGTCTTCGGAGCGTGACGCTTCTCCCGCCCTGCGACGTCACAATTGCCGGTATGGGAGGCGATCTCATCGCGCGGATCCTGTCGGATCAGCCTGCGGTCAGGCAGGAGGACGTTCGTCTCATTCTCCAGCCTATGACCAAGCAGGAGCATCTAAGGCGGTACCTGTCGGAAAACGGCTTCCTGATCGACACCGAGCTGACGGCGGAGGAGGGGAAGCTGTACGAGATCCTCGTCTGCCGGTATACCGGTACGCCCTATGTCCTGACCGAGGCCGAGCTTTTGATCGGCCGCCGGGAAGCAAGGCGGGAGGACGGTCTTTTTTACCGCATGGTGGAGAAGAAGCGTCGGGCCCTTGCCCGGGCTATGGAAGGAAAACGCCGGGGCGGTGAGCCGACCTTGGCCGAGGAGGCGCTTATTGCGGCACTTGACAAAATTCTGACACAAGGAGAACGATCATGACAGTTGCCAAGCTGTACGAACGGCTGGAGGAGCTCCTCCCCCGTTCCTTGTCCTGCGAATGGGATAACGACGGGCTGATGTGTTGTCCCGATCCCGACGCCGAGGTCAAGCGGGTTCTTTTCACCCTTGACGTGACGGCACAGGCGGTGGACTACGCGGTGGCGGGGGGATTTGATCTGATCCTCTCCCATCACCCTATGATCTTCCGTCCCTTAACGGGGATCACCGATCCCAGATTTATCAAGCTGATCCAAAACGGCGTGTCGGTCATGTCCTTTCATACGCGGCTGGACGCCAAGGAGGGGGGCGTGAACCACGTGCTTGCCGAGCTTTTGGGCCTTGAGGACGTGGTGCGTCTCGGAGAGGGAGGCGTCGGCGTTGTGGGCAATCTGCCACGGGCCATGAAGCCCGATGCGTTTGCCGCTTTGGTGAAACGGGCTTTGAAGTCGCCGAAATTGGAGGTCGTCCTCACCGACCGTCCCTGTCAGCGGGTTGCGGTCGTGGGCGGTGACGGTAAGGACTTTCTCGGCGATGCTGCCGCCATCGGTGCCGATACCTATCTGACGGGCAGCCTCAGCTATAACAGTATGACCGACGGCGAGGCCCTGGGCATGAATCTCCTGGTTGCGGGCCACTATGAGACCGAGCAGCCGGTGCTGACCTACCTTGCCAAGACGGTACAGACCTTGACCGGCGGGGTGGACTGCGAGATCTTCCCCTGTAACCGGATTCGCGTCATGTGACAGTTTGTCGGAAAGGAAACCATATGAGAAAAACAAAAATTATCTGCACCCTCGGCCCCGCGTCGGAGAGTGAAGAGGTGATCCGCGAGCTGATCCTGGCCGGTATGGACGTGGCCAGAATCAACTTTTCCCACGGTGCTTACCCCGACCATAAGGCCAAGGCCGATCTGGTCAAAAAGCTTCGCGCCGAGCTTGGAGTACATACGGCACTGCTTCTCGATACCAAGGGGCCTGAGGTCCGCTTAAAAACCTTTGAGGCGGGGCAGGTCCTTCTGAAGACCGGTCAGACCTTCACCCTGTATATGGAGGATCATCCGGGAGATGAGTCGGGAGTGGCCATTACCTACGGCGGCCTGTGGCGGGACGTGACGGTGGGAAGCCGGATCCTGGTGGACGATGGCCTCATTGAGCTGGCCGTTGAGGCGGTGGATGAGCACGCCATTCGCTGTAAGATCCTCAACGGCGGGCCTCTGTCCGATCGCAAGGGCATCAACGTGCCGGGGGTTCGCCTTTCCATTCCCTTTTTGAGCGAAAAGGACAAGGCCGATATTGCCTTTGGCGTTAAGGAGGGCTTTGACTTCATTGCCGCCTCCTTCACCCAGAGCGCCGAGGATATTCGCAAGATCCGCGAGGAGCTGGACCGCCACGACTGTCACAGCATCCGTATCATTGCCAAGATCGAGAACTGCGCCGGTGTGGAGAACATCGACGAGATCTTGAATGAGGCCGACGGGATCATGGTGGCCAGAGGCGATCTGGGCGCCGAGGTGCCCATGGAGAACATTCCGATCCTGCAGAAGCAGCTCATCGCCAAGTGCTATCTGGCGGGTAAGCAGGTCATCACCGCTACCCAGATGCTGGAGAGTATGACGAAGAATCCCCGTCCCACCCGTGCCGAGATCACCGACGTGGCCAATGCCATCTACGACGGCACCAGCGCTACCATGCTGTCGGGAGAGACAGCCATGGGTAAATACCCCGTGGAGGCTGTCAAGCGGATGGCAAAGATCGCCACCCGTACCGAGGCGGATATTGATTACAAGAAACGGTTCTTTGATAACCGTTACGGCGGCTTTACCAACGTGACCGACGCCATTTCCCACGCCACCTGTACCACGGCCCACGACCTTGGCGCCAAGGCCATTATCACGGTGACGACCTCGGGCTTTACGGCAAGACTTCTCAGCCGCTTCCGCCCCCAGACCGACATCATCGCCTGCTCGCCCTCCCCCGAGGCCTGCCGCCACATGAATATGTCCTGGGGCGTTATTCCTCTGCTTGTGGACAAGGTGGCCGAGAGCTCCGAGGAGCTTCTGACCATGGCGGTGGATGAAGTCTACGAGTCCAAATACGTCGGCTACGGCGACCTGGTCGTGATCACGGCGGGCCTGCCTCTCGGCGTTCCCGGTACCACCAATATGCTGAAGGTGCAGATGGTGGGCGACGTGCTTCTGGCCGGAAACGGTATCGTCAACGAGTCGGTCTGCGGTCAGCTTTGCGTCTGCGCGACCGACGAGGAGGCCTTGACGAAGTTCCGAAGCGGCGACATCCTCGTGATTCCGTCGGCGTCGGACAGCATCATCCGCGTCCTTCGCCACGCCTCGGCTATCATCTGCGAACGGGGCGGAGAGGATTCCTACGCCGCCATCGTGGGAAAGACTCTGAATATTCCCGTTATCGTTGGGGCCGAAAATGCCACCAAAATCTTGCGAAGCGGCATGACCGTTACGGTGGACGGGAAGCGCGGCATGGTCTATTGTAACGAGAAGCACCCGGAGGCCTGATAACAGAAAAACGGGACGGCAAAAGAAGCCGTCCCCAACGGAGCTCCTATGGAATTACAGTCATCAAAGCGGACGGCGAAGATCACCGGTACGGCAGGGGAAAACGCCGCCTGTGACTTTCTTGTCCAAAACGGATACCGGATCCTGCACCGAAACTATCGCGTGAGCCACGACGAGATCGACATAATTGCCGAGAACGACCAATATATTGTCTTCGTAGAAGTCAAGACCAGAACCCAGGTGGCCAACCCCGCCTACGGACGTCCCGCCGCAGCGGTGACGGCCAAGAAGCGCTTCCACCTTGCCCGGGCGGCGGAGGCCTATATCAAGGCCCACAAGTCCGACAAGTTCTACCGTTTCGACGTGATCGAGGTGCTTCTCTGCCATGACCGTGTGACGGGGGCAGGGCGCTATCGGCTCAATCACATGAAGGGCGTCTTCGGCGCCAAGGGCAGGATCTGGGTCTGACGGAAAAGGAGCCAAGATGAAACTCTTTGATCTGCACTGCGATACCGTGACCGAGCTGCGAAAGCGGGGCGAAACGCTTCTTCAAAACACCGCCCAGGTGTCTCTTGAGCAGGCACTCGGCGTCTTTGAGGACTACTCCCAGGTCTTTGCCTTCTGGAGTGAGGACGACGTTGACGGGGAAGAAAACTACCGCTTATTTCACGAAACGCTTCGATACGTAAGCCCCATGCTGACCGAGAGCGACCGCTTTCACCCCGTTTTGGCGGTGGAGGGAGGAAAGCTCCTCGGCGGAGATCTTTCGCGGCTGGATGTCCTTCACGCCTGCGGGGTGAAGATTTTGACCTTGGTTTGGAAGGACGTCTGCTGTGTAGGCGGGGCATACAATACGGAGGAGGGGCTGACGCCCTTCGGACAGCAGGTGGTGGAGCGTTGCTACGACCTTGGTATCGTCCCCGACCTTTCTCACGCCTCCGACAAAATGGCCTACGAGGTCTTTGCCATCGCCGAGCGGCGGGGCGGTACCGTGATGGCCAGCCATTCCTGCTCCCGTGCCCTCTGTCCGCACCCGCGGAACCTTACCGACGACATGGCAAAACGGATCGCGTCGCTGGGCGGCGTGATCGGAGTGAACCTGGTCCCCGAGCATCTGGGAGGGGATACGGTGGAGGACGTCTGCCGCCATATATGGCATCTTGCCGAGGTGGTGGGGGAGGACCGTGTGGCGCTGGGCTGTGACCTTGACGGCACGTCGGAATTGCCCCGTGGTATCGCTGCGGTAGGCGACCTTCCCAAAATCGCCGAGCGTCTCCGTAAAAATCCCTATCCCGAGGGCTTTGCCGAAAAGATTTTTTATTCAAACGCACAAACTTTTGCAAAAGCGCATTTTTTCTGATGACTTTTTGGGAAAATGCGGTATAATAGATAAGAGAGACATAACGTTTTTGTTTCCGAAAGGACGTAAAAAATGAAGTATATCAGCACAAGAGGGAAGAGCGCTCCCGTCACCTCTGCCGAAGCCATCAAAAAGGGCCTTGCCGAGGACGGAGGTCTGTATTTTCCCGATGAAATGCCCCTTCTGACCGCTGAGGATCTGAAGGAGCTTTGCTGCGCGGATTATCCCACCCGTGCCGCCAAAATTATGTATTCGTTCCTGTGCGACGAATATACCTACGAGGAGCTCCTCGACGAGTGCCGTCAGGCCTACCGTGAGGAAAGCTTCCCCGGCGGCGCCGCCCCCGTGACCAAGCTGGGAGACACCCTTCGGGTGCTGGAGCTGTGGCACGGTCCCACGGCGGCCTTCAAGGATATGGCGCTGCAGATCATGCCCCGCCTCTTCGTCCGGGCCGTGAAAAAGACCGGCGACGCCCGCAGGGCGCTGATTCTGGTCGCCACCTCGGGCGATACCGGAAAGGCAGCCCTTGAGGGCTACCGCGACGTGGAGGGCGTAGGGATTTCGGTCTTCTATCCCGTAAACGGCGTCAGCCGTGTGCAGAAGCTGCAGATGGCTACCCAGGAGGGTAAGAACGTGGAGGTCCACTCGGTCATCGGCAATTTCGATGACGCACAGAACGGCGTGAAGCAGATCTTCGGTGATGCCGAAATCGCCGCCAGGCTGAACGAGCAGGGCGTTTTCCTCTCCTCCGCCAACTCCATCAACTGGGGACGTCTGGTGCCTCAGGTGGTGTATTACGTATCGGCCTACTGCGATCTGGTTGCCTGCGGTGACATTGCCCTGGGCGAGGAGATCAACGTCTGCGTGCCCACCGGTAACTTCGGAAATATCCTGGCGGCCTATATTGCCAAGAATATGGGCCTTCCCATTCACAGCTTCGTCTGCGCCTCCAATCAGAATAACGTGTTGACCGACTTCTTTGAAAGCGGCACCTACGATCGGAACCGCAGCTTCTTTACCACCACGTCTCCTTCGATGGACATTCTGATCTCCAGCAACCTGGAGCGTCTGCTTTTCCTTGCCTGCGGCAGTGAAAAGACGGCCGCCTATATGGAGGAGCTGAAGACCACCGGACGCTATACCGTATCGGCCGAGATCAAGCGCCAGCTGGATCACGCCTTTACCGGCGGTTGCTGCGATGAGGAGCAGACGGCCGAGGAGATCCGCCATATCTACGATACCTACGGGTATCTCTGCGATACCCATACGGCTGTCGGCCTGTATTGCGCCGAGCGTTACGTGAACACGGTGGACGGTCAGCGGAAGATGGTGGCAGTGTCCACTGCCTCCCCTTACAAATTCTCTCCCGCCGTCCTGAAGGCCCTGACCGGCGAGGTACCGGAAAACGAGCTGGACGCGATGGCGCTTCTCGAAAGCAAGACCGGCGTTACGATCCCCGCACCCCTTGCCGGTATTGCCGGCAGAACCGTCCGCTTTGACCCCGATGACGCGATCAAAGCGGAAGCCATGCCGGAGTCGGTTCTGGCCTTTCAGCGGTTTTAAGCGGTTGCCGATGGGAGCCTGCGATCAGAGGTGCTGGTTGCGAGGCTTAAAGGTCGCGCAGACGGTGTCGGCGCAGGAGGTAGCAAAGCTGGGCCCGACGGCGATCTTGTCGGCGGTGCAGTAATTATCTCCGTCGTGATAGGAGCAGTTGTGCACGTCACACACGATGCCCTTGATGTGATGGGGCGCCTTCGGACGGTTTTCTCTGACGTCTTCGTAATTGTCAAACAGAGCCATGGCTGTATCCTTTCTGTGCTGAGAAACGGAAGGAATCCGTTCCTGCAATGAGATTTGCCTTTAGTATGTCCCGCCCTGCCGTCCCTTATTCCACCAAACGAAAGGAGCTCCCGTATGGCGTTATACTGTCTTGCCGATACCCATTTTTCGGAATCGGTGCCGAAGCCCATGGACGTCTTCGGCCATCGCTGGGCCGACTATACCGCCAAGCTGATCCACAACTGGAACGCCGTGGTACGGGACGAGGATACCGTGATCCTGCCGGGCGATATTTCCTGGGGCCTTACCATGGAGGAGGCAGCGGAGGACCTGAAGCTGCTGCATTCCTTGAACGGACGGAAGATCATCGGGAAGGGCAACCACGATCTTTGGTGGCAGTCGGAGAAAAAGGTGAAGGATTTCTTTGTCGCAAACGGCATTGATAGCATTTCCCTCCTTCATAACAACGCCTATTCCTTAGAAGGGAAGCGTATCTGTGGCTCCCGCGGCTGGTATTACGATCCCAAGCAATCTCCCGAAGGGGCCGATCCCGAAAAGATCGCCGCCCGCGAGGTGATCCGCACCGAGCTGAGCATCAAGGCGGCTCTCGCCTTGCCCGAGGGGCAGGAGGACGAGCTGATCGCCTTCTTTCATTTCCCGCCGGTCTATCGGGATTTCGTCTCCCGGGGTATCGTGGACCTGATGAAGCAGTACGGCATTACCCGCTGTTATTACGGCCACATTCACGGCGTTTACGACCTGCCGCCTACCGTGGAATTTGAGGGCATCACCATGTCCTGTGTCTCGGCGGACTATCTCCGTTTTACCCCCCTTCTCGTCTCTTAAAAAACGGCAAAATGTGTGAATTTTTCATATTTCCCTTGACATTGCGGCAGAATCTGCTACAATAATATAGTATGGCTATAATTTATTGATATACATTCGGAGGAAGTATCAAAATGAGTTTGAAAAGCATGAATAAGCCCACCGGTAACACCGTGGAGTTGGAAATTTCCATCGACAAGGCAAGCTTTGACAAGGCAACCGAGGCCGCTTACCGCAGAAACGTAGCGAAGATGAACGTGCCCGGCTTCCGTAAGGGCAAGGCTCCCCGCGCCATCGTCGAAAAGATGTACGGCAAGGCCGTGTTTTACGATGAGGCTATCAACGCGCTGCTCCCCGAGGCCTATGAGGCCGCTCTGAAGGAGTGCGGTGAGGAGCCCGTCGGCCAGGCCGATTTTGATATTGTGTCCATTGAGGAAGATGTGGTCATCAAGGCCACCTTCCCCGTGAAGCCCGAGGTTACCGTGAAGGAATATAAGGGCTATACCGTGGAGCGCACCGTGGCTCCCACCACCGACGAGGAAGTGGACAACGAGATTGCACAGGTCCGCGCCCGCAACTCCCGTACCGTTGACGTGACCGACCGCGCTGCTCAGAACGGCGACATCGCCGTCATCGACTACGAGGGCTCGGTGGATGGCGTTCCCTTTGACGGCGGTAAGGGCGAGAAGTATAACCTCACCCTCGGCTCCGGTCAGTTTATCCCCGGCTTCGAGGATCAGATCGTCGGTCACAACCCCGGCGATGCCTTCGACGTCAACGTGACCTTCCCCACCGAGTACCACGCCGCCGAGCTGGCCGGTAAGGAAGCCGTGTTCAAGACGGTTCTTCACGAAATCAAGTTCAACGAGCTTCCCGAGCTGGACGACGATTTTGCCAAGGACGTTTCGGAATTTGATACCTTCGCTGAATACAAGGCCGACGTTGCGGCAAAAATCACCGAGAGACACAACAAGACCGCCGACAATGAGGTGGAAGAAAAGCTCATTGACGCCCTGATCGAGAACCTGGAGGCCGATATTCCCGAGGCCATGTTCGTAACCGAGACCGAGAACCAGCTCCGTGACTACGACAACCGTCTGAGAATGCAGGGCTTGGATCTCGCTACCTACCTGAAATACACCGGTATGAATCTCGACGCCATGAGAGAGCAGCTCCGCCCCCGTGCCGAGCGTCAGGTCAAGACCAGACTGGCTCTTGAGAAGATCGCCGCTCTTGAGAACCTCACCGCAACCGAGGAGGACGTGGAGAACGAATTCAAGAAGATCGCCGAGGCTTACAACGTCGAGCTGGATCAGGTCAAGGCACAGATCACTCCCGACATGATCGAGGCCGACATCAAGGTCGGCAAGGCCGTTGACTTCGTCAAGGCCAACGCCGTCATCACCAAGAAGGCCACCCGCAAGCCTCGTGCCAAGAAGACTGAGGCACCCAAGACCTCGGAGACGGATGCGTAAGCATAGGAGTTGAAGGGCAAAAGAGTTAACTTCCTAGGCGACAGTATCACGGCAGGGACCGGCACCTCCTGTTATGAGAAGATCTACCATCAGGTGATGAAGCGGGAATACGGTCTTGCCGAAGCCCGTGTCCACGGTGTCAGCGGCTCCCGCTTTGCCCGCCAAAGCGTGATCACCGATGCGCCGAGAGACCGCGATTTCTGTCTGCGTGCTACCGAAATGGAGAAGGACGCCGACGTGATTGTGGTGTTCGGAGGAACCAACGATTTCGGACATGGAGACGCTCCCATCGGCAGCTTTGCCGATCGTGAGCCCTGCTCCTTTTACGGTGCCTGTCATACCCTGTTCCGTTATCTCGTGGAAACCTATCCCGATGCCGTGATCGCCGTTTGCACACCACTTCACCGCGTAAACGAGGATAATCCCAAGGGGGACGGCAACAAGGCCTACCACTACGGAGAACTGAAGGAATACGTGGCTGTGATCCGTGAGGTCGCGCAGTATTATTCGCTTCCCGTGATCGACCTGTTTGCCTACTCGGGTCTTCAGCCCAAGGTGGACGTCATCCGCGAGCGTTACGTGCCCGACGGCCTTCACCCAAACGACGCCGGTCATGAGAGGATCGCGCGTGTGATCGGTAATTTCCTGCTTTCTTATTGATTCCAACCGTCTGCGCGGAGGCGCCACACGCTTCCGCGCGGTTCTTCTATTGATAGCCAAATTCTTTTTTCTGGAGGTCATATTATGCCACTGGTACCTACCGTCATCGAACAAACCAACCGCGGCGAGCGGGCGTACGATATTTACTCCCGCCTTCTTAACGACCGTATCATTTTCCTGGCCGATGAGGTCAATGATGCTACCGCCTCTCTTGTGGTGGCCCAGCTTCTGTTTCTGGAGGCGCAGGATCCCGATAAGGACATCTGTCTCTATATCAACAGCCCCGGCGGCTCGGTCAGCGCAGGTCTTGCCATTTATGACACCATGAACTTCATCAAGTGCGACGTTTCCACCATCTGCATCGGCATGGCGGCCAGCATGGGCGCCTTCCTCCTTTCGGCCGGCGCCAAGGGCAAGAGACTGGCTCTCCCCAACAGCGAGATCATGATCCACCAGCCCCTTGGCGGTATGCGGGGGCAGGCCTCGGACATCAAGATTCACGCCGATCACATCTTAAAGACCCGTGATACTCTGAACCGCATCCTTGCCGCCAATACCGGCAAGCCCCTTGAGGTCATTGAGCGGGATACCGATCGGGATAACTTCATGTCGGCTGCCGACGCCCTGGCCTACGGCCTCATCGATAAGGTCGTGGAGAAGCGAGTTTAATCTGCATCGGAGTGACTATGCCAAAGAATACCGAACACAACGAAAGACACGTTTACTGCGACTACTGCGGACGTCCCGAGGAGCAGGTCAGCTATCTGATCCCGTCTCCTACCGGGCTCTATATCTGCGATAAGTGTCTTGAGGGCTGCAATCAGCTGGTTGCCGAGCACTTCGGCCGCGGCCGCAAGGAGAAACGGAACGGCGGCCTGTCTCTTGACACCCTTCCCAAGCCCTCAGAGCTGAAGGCGGTGCTGGATGAGCACGTTATCGGTCAGGACGAGGCGAAAAAGACGCTGTCAGTAGCCGTTTACAACCACTACAAGCGCCTTCTGCAGGACAGAAGCGACGAGGACGGCGTGGAGATCCAGAAGAGCAACGTGCTGCTCATCGGCCCGACCGGCGTGGGAAAGACCTTCTTAGCCCAGACGTTGGCCAAGACCTTGCAGGTGCCCTTTGCCATTGCCGACGCCACCACGCTGACCGAGGCGGGCTACGTGGGTGAGGACGTTGAGAACATTCTGCTCCGCCTGATCCAAGCCGCCGACTTTGACGTTGAGCGGGCCGAGCGGGGTATCATCTATATCGACGAGATCGATAAGATCTCCCGCAAGAGTGAGAATCGCTCCATCACTCGTGACGTATCGGGAGAGGGCGTTCAGCAAGCACTCCTCAAGATTTTGGAGGGCACCGTTTCCAACGTACCCCCTCAGGGTGGACGGAAGCATCCCAATCAGGAGTTCATTCAGATCAACACCGAGAATATCCTCTTTATCTGCGGCGGCGCCTTCGATCAGCTGGATGCCATCATCGGCAAGCGTCTGAACAAGGATAAGCAGGCCATCGGCTTCAATTCCGAGATCCGCTCCGCCAAGGAGAAGGACGAGGTCAATCTCTTCAAGGACGTTACCCCTCACGACATCGTGAAATACGGCCTGATTCCCGAGCTTGTGGGACGTATTCCTGTTATCGTCGGGCTGCAGAATCTGGACCGCGACGCATTGGTGCGGATCCTGAAGGAGCCCAAGAACGCCATCGTGAAGCAGTACACCAAGCTCTTCGGCATGGACGGGGTGACGCTCCGCTTTACTGACGGGGCCCTGGAAAAGATCGCCGATCGGGCCATCGAGCTGAAAACCGGCGCCCGCGGCCTCCGATCCATCGTAGAGGGACTCCTCCTCGACGTGATGTACACCGTTCCCTCCCGGGACGACGTCAGTGAGGTGGTGATTACTGCCACCACCGTGACCGGCGGTTCTCCCAAGCTGGTTTTGAAGTAGTAAACGAAAAAAGTCCGTTGCTTCTGCAACGGACTTTTTATTTTGCTTATATGGGCGTTATGCTTGCTGCTGGGGGGCAGGATCGGCCGGCTTTGCCTTATTGGGGTTGGGCAAATAACGGCGGATCGCGTTGACGGTTGCGGCCATTTCACCGGCGTTCAAGAACTTGTTACGGTTCATATCGCGAATGGTCTCAATCAGACGCTCGGCGGTAAGCAGCTTTTCGGAACGGACACGGAAGACCACCTTTTTGCCCGAGAAGACAACCAGGTTGTAAAGGGGCACGTTATAAACGCCCTCCCGCTTCAAGATCGTCTCAAGGGCCTTGACGCCGTAGAGATTCTGCTCGAAGGGATTCCGCATCTCAAGGATGCCGTTCTGGTTTTTAACCGTCCAGACCTGCTTGTCAGCGTTGTCCACGGCACCCGAAAGGTTCTTGACACGGATGACGAAGACACCGCCCTGATCCACCAAAAGCAGATCGCAGGGAATACGCTTGGCGGTACCATCGGGCTGGATGTCGGGCAGGAGCACCTGTCTGAACAGACGCCCCGAAGGGAAAGAGGTCTTCAGCAGCTCGTAAACGAAGCTTCCGTCACGCTTGCCGCTTTGCAGCAGCTGCTCCGCCTTGGCGCGGGTACGGAAATAATGGATCAGCACGGCGATGATGACCAGCGCCAACAGAACCGCCGTCACGATCGACAGACCGATCAAAAACTTGATGAGGTTTTGCAACGTCGTTTGCCCTCCCTTGTTTTACTTCTTTGTGATGCGCTTACTTGGTGCTCTCCTCAAGGTAGGTGACCACGTCCCCTACGGTAATGAACTTGTGGATGTCGTCGTCCTTGACCTCAATGCCGAACTTTTCCTCGCAGAGCAGGATCAGGTCGGCCAGCTCCAGAGAATTGATGCCGAGATCGTTGATCAGCTCGGCCTCAAGCTTAATGTCGTCGGGGTTAATCTGCAGGTCATTTGCCAGCATCTCTTTTACTTTCTCAAACATGGGATATCCTCCAAATCGTTACGGTAATTATTTCACAAGAAAGCGTTTGATCTTTCTCGTTGTGGTCTTTTCAAACTCGGTATCGCGGATCTCAACCTCGCGCATCTGCTTGTAAACGGGGAGCGACTTGTTGATCTCGTTGATGGCTTCCTTGACGGCGGCGTAGATCTCATCCGGCGTTTTGCCCTCGGCAAACTCCTGGTTGGGATAGACGACGGCGGTAATGGCCACCTCACCGCTTTCGTTGGGGCGGCCGATGACGACGGCCTCGCCGATCACGTCGGGACGCTCTGCCAGGTGCTCCTCCAGCTCCTCGGGGAAGACGTTCTTACCGTTGCTCAGAATGATGACGTTCTTTTTGCGTCCGGTAATGAAAATATAGCCATCCTCGTCCATATAGCCGATGTCACCGGTGCGGAACCAGCCGTCCTCGGTGAAGACCTCTTTCGTGGCTTCCTCGTTCTTGTAGTAGCCAAGCATGACGTTTTCGCCCTTGACGAGGATCTCACCGGTCTCCTCCTCGGGGCTCTTGTCGATCTTGACCTCGCAGCACTCGCAGGCAGGGCCCACCGAGTGGGTCTTTTCCTTGCCGAGGGGATTGACTGCTACCAGAGGAGAACACTCGGTGATGCCGTAGCCCTCGGTGATATAGATGCCGAAGCTACGGAAATCCCGGATAATCTTGGGGTTCATGGCGGCACCGCCGACGACGATGAACCGCAGGTTACCGCCCAGGGCGTTCAGAATCTGCCCGAAGAGCTTGGGACGCAGGTCGATGCCGACCTTAAGGAGTCCGTCGCTGACCTTCATCAGGTTGCGGACCGTCTTGGTCATGCCCTTCTTTTCGATCTCGGCCCAGATCTTCTTATACATGGTCTCCACGTAAAGGGGAACCAGCATGAGAGAATTGGGCTTGTATTTGCCGAAGTTGCGGAGCGCGTTGCGGACGCTGTCGTTGATCATCATCTGGGCGCCCAGGTTCTGAATGGACAGCTGACCGGCCGTGATCTCATAGGAATGGTTCATGGGCAAGCAATCCACGAAGGTGCTTTCGCAACAGAAGTGGTCCATGATCCGGCAAGCCGCGTTACAGGTGGCCACAAAGTTTTTGTGCGTCAGCATGACACCCTTGCTGGTACCGGTGGTGCCGGAGGTGAAGAGAATGGCGGCCACGTGGTCCATATCCGGTACGGTATCGGCATACGAGGTGTTGCCGCCGTCGTAGATGGCCTTGCCGCGGGCCAGCATTTCGTTAAAGGGGATGACGTTGTCAGCCGTGCAGTCCTCCGACCAATCGCAGATGGGGAAGAAGTACTTGACGTTGGGCAAACGGTCGGCGCAGTGGATCAGCTTGTTGTTGAATTTCTCGGTATAGATGACGGCCTCGACCTCGGAGATGTTCATGAAATCAATGAGCACGTCCTCTGCCACGTCCTTGTCCAGGGGAACGGTGGTGCCGTTGCCGGCGATGATAGAAAGGAAGGCGGTCATATAGGAGGGATGGGTGTCACCCACGATGGCAATATTCTTGCCCAAAAGTCCCATATCGGCCAGAGCCGTACCAAAATGCAGAACTCTCTCGTAGTTTTCCTTGTAGGTAATCCGCTTTTCCTGCTTTTGCTCCAGATAGATATAGATCGTTCTGTCGCCGAACAGGCGGTCGCCCTCGCGGACGAGCTGCATGAAATCGGTTACCGTCTTGGGATTGTAACGGGGAAATTTTTTCATTGGTAGTATCTCCGCTTGGATGGTGATGGTGCACTTCTACATTATATAATATAGAGTACCATTTCATTATATAATATTTAGAAGGATTTGTCAATGCCTTAATTTGTAAAATAGGTTAGCAGGGATAACGGAATAGGGGGAAGGGCGTCGAAAAACAGCCGCCGACCTGTCGGTC
Source organism: Oscillospiraceae bacterium (assembly GCA_015064295.1). Classification (GTDB taxonomy): domain Bacteria; phylum Bacillota; class Clostridia; order Oscillospirales; family CAG-272; genus Colimorpha_A. The sequence continues at coordinate 77,337 of SVSM01000003.1, forward strand.
GGCGGCTGTCGAAGAATTCAAATTAGTGGAGAACGCACTTTTCGGTGTCCTTATCGAAGATGTGGATTCTCGCAACGTCAAGGGCCAGCTTGATGTCGTCGCCGGTTCTGGCAACGGCACGGGGAGAAACGCGGGCAATGAGGTTCTGGGGCGTGTGAGGATCCAGACCGTCGGTGGAGACGTAGAGGTAGATCTCGGCACCCATCAGCTCAGTGACGTCCACGTGAGCGTCGATGACGGAGTCGGGCATGGAGCTGATAGCAACAGGCTCATCCTTCAGGCACTCGGGACGGATACCCACGATAACCTCCTTGCCGATGTAGTCGGCGAGGGCGGGATCCTGGGCCTTATCGGCGGGAAGCTTGATCTCGTTGCGGCCGAAGACCACGTACACGTCAGCGCCCTTCTTCTCGACCTTGGCGTCGATGAAGTTCATCTGAGGCGTGCCGATGAAGCCGGCAACGAAGGTGTTGGCGGGGAAGTCGTAGAGGTTCTGAGGGGTGTCGACCTGCTGGATCAGACCGTCCTTCATAACCACGATACGGGTAGCCATGGTCATAGCCTCGACCTGGTCATGGGTAACGTATACGAAGGTGGTACCCAGCTTCTGGTGGATCTTGGTCA
>SVSM01000032.1 GCA_015064295.1 Oscillospiraceae bacterium
TGAACGCGCACAGGCGAGGCGTGAAGCTTCTTCTTTTTGATTCTAAAACTTTTTCTTCGAAGAAGAAGAAAAAGTTTTAGCGCCTTCTTTGGGCACCTTTCTTTGCGGAAAGAAAGGTGCGAAAGAAAACCCCCGATTCGCAGAATCATCCTCTCCGCGTGCAAAGAAAGTGAGAAAAACCCCCGATTCGCAGAATCTTAATCTCCACGTGCAAAAAATGCGAAAAAATCCGATTTGGAGAAACATAATCTTCACGCACCAAGAAAGGTGCGAAAGAAAACACTTTACGAGTTCTATCTTTTTCTAACGATTAAGAAAAAACAAGCCCCTCACAAAAACAAAAAAGAAAGGAGACCGACACCATGAATCTATCCCAACTCCTTACCGGAGGCAACACCACCCTCGCCTCTATCCTGTGGCCTCTCGTCGCAGGAGTCATTCTCGCCGCCTGCGCGGTCTTCTTTAACAAACAGACCGTAGGAAAATTCGTGAAAAAGCTCTTCGACGCACAGGCCAACGACGCCGATTCCGCCAAGTCCCTTTCCGACCTTGGCCTGCAAAAGAGCGCGATCCTTAAGCTGGCGCTCCGTCCCGATTCGACCCTTCGGAAAATGGTTCGCAGTGCTCCCGCCGAGGATGCCTCGGCTCCCGAGCGCTTCTATATCCCCGAGGAGACCGCCTACCGCGCCGAGGTCACCTATAACCCCGACGGATCCTCGGTCCTGACCATCGTCATCGCCATCGTGATGTTCATCGCCGTGGCCATGATCCTCATGACCGTGATCCCCGACCTCGTACAAATGGTGTCCAATGCCGCTGACGCCTTCCGTCCCGGCGACGCTTCTTAAAGAAAGGATATCTTCCCATGGCAAGAGAACGTAACAGCGCAAGAAGACCCCGCCGCAGCACCGGCTATATTCTGATGGTCACCATCCTCGCGGCCGTGTTTTTGGTGATCCTCACCTTCATGATCCTCTATTTTTCGGGCATCCGCTATCTGAAAAAGGACTTTGACGACGGCAGCTATATCAAGTTCCTCGGCAAGGTGGACGACGTGGGCGCACCGCTGTCGGGCTCCCTCTATTACTCGGACGGCACCACCGCCAAGATCAATCTGAAGAAGTCTACCGTCACCTACTCGGGCGGCGCCGTGTACCAGGGCCCCCTGGTCAATCTTCAGCGCAACGGTACCGGCACCATTACCTTCGCCAACGGTGACAGCTACACCGGCACCTTCGTCAACGACAAGCTGACGGGCCGGGGAACCTATACCTTTGCCAACGGCGACAGCTACGTGGGTGAGTTCAAGGACGGCAAAAAGCACGGCCAAGGCAAGTACACCATCGGTGCCGACGGCTCCTCCTACGAGGGTGCCTTCCAGCACGACGCCAAGCACGGCGAGGGTGTCTACACCTGGGCCGACGGCTCCTCCTACCAAGGCACCTATTATAACGACGTCAAGCACGGGGAGGGCGTCTTCACCTTCGCCAACGGCGACGTCTACACCGGCGGCTTCCTGCGCGACGTCCGCACCGGTACCGGCACCTACGTCTGGGCCGCCTCCGGCGACCGCTACGAGGGGGAATTCTACAATAACGTGATGAACGGTTGGGGCACCTACACCTGGGCCTCCGGCCGTGTTTACGAGGGACTCTTCCAGAACGGCGTCATCGTCCGTACCGAGAACGATTCCAACCAGGGTACCACCGATAACAACCCCCCAACCCAAACGCCGAATCCCTGATCGGGCTTTGCCAACCTTCCGTACCTGCGTTCTTCGCGGGATGACCTTTACATAGGAGACTGTTATGAATACCTGGGGAAGCTTCGGCATCGTGCATCTATCCCACCTTGCCGCCTCAATTCTCATCATCATCGGCTTATACTACCTTCTGAAAAACGTCAAAAAGGAAACGGCTCGGCTGGTTCTGTTCGTCCTCTCCCTGTCGGGAATGGGAGCGATCCTTTATAACCTCCTCACCTGGGGCTCTCCCATTGAGTACCTGCCTCTCCATCTTTGCTCCATCAACGCTATCCTTCTTCCCATTGCCATCGCTACCAAGAGCCGCGTCTTGGGCAATTTGCTCCTGATCTGGTGCCTCGGTGCCTTGTTTGCCAACCTCATGACCTTCTATCCCACCCAGTTCAGCGACCTCTACGGCTGGACCCATCTGTTCTTCTTCCTGCCCCATACCTTTGAGCTGGGCATCCCGCTTCTCCTCGTTAAGCTGAAGCTGGTGGAAAAGAAGCCAAAGTACATCCTGTCCTCCCTGGGCATTACCGCCCTCATCTATACCGGCGTGCACGTGGCCAATAAGCTTCTCAACGCCTACTGCATCCGTCAGAATCTCACCGACTGGAAGGGCGAGCTGATTCAGGTCAACTATATGTACTCGATCCACCCGGAAAATCCTCTCCTCGATCTGTTCTATCGCATCATTCCTCACGAGTATTGGTATATGTATCTGGTATTCCCCATTTTGGCGGTCTATCTCTGCATCGTTTACGCGAAAGAGCTCCTGGCACTCCTTCGAAAGAAAAAGAGCGCGTAACGCCCCTCCACATAACGCAAGCATCCTCCTCACCGTGGAAGACGGGAGGAGGATGCTTTTTATTCGGAAAAGTAACTGCCCTGTCGGGTGCCGCGGCGGCGGAACTCCTTATCGATCTCGTTTAAGACGCAGAATTTCCTGCGGCTCCACTGTGGTTCGACGAGGCGATCGGCCTGTCCGTCGCCGGTGAGACGGCCGATGACGGTATCGGGGTGGAAAAGCTCCAGCTGGGAGACGGTGACCGAGACGTATTCGGAAAGGGCGAGGATGGGAAAGGGCTCGCGGCGGTATTCCTCGGTCATAGCGGTGCCTTCCTCCAGGTAGAGCATATGGAGCTTGACGGCATGGGGGCGGAGGGCGGCGACGGTTTTGGCAGTCTCCAGCATTTGCTCGGTGGTTTCATAGGGAAGGCCGTTGATGAGATGCACGCAACGGTGGATGCCCTCCAGCTTCCGATACCCGTCAAGAAATTCCTCGAAGGTATGGCCGCGGCCGATGCGGCGGGCGGTATCCTCGTGGACGGTTTGGAGGCCGAGCTCAACGGTGAGGAAGGTACGCTTGGCGATCTCCTGCAGGAGGGCGACGGCCTCGTCGGAGAGGCAATCGCATCGGGTGGCGATGGAAAGACCTACGGTATGGGGGAGGGCGAGGGCTTCCTCATACAGGGCGCGGAGGCGCTCAACGGGGGCGTAGGTGCCGGAAAAGACCTGGAAGTAGGGGATATAGCGTTCCTCGACTCCTTCGCGGCCCCATTTTTTGAGGAGAGGGGCTTTGGCGATGGCAAACTGCTCGGCGAGGGGCTTTCCGCGGTAGGGGAGGGGCGTTTTGGTACAGTAGGTACAGCCGCCTGTGGCTTTTGTTCCGTCGATGTTGGGGCAGGAGAAGCCACCGTCGAGGGGGATTTTGATGGTTTTGCCGCCGAAGGTGGTTTTTAGAAATTGATCGTAGGTGAGGTAGTGTTTGTTGTTTTGGTAGGTCATGGTTTTTGTTTTTTGTTAAGATGTTACTTTCTGCTAATTGTTAGGTAGAAGGATAGAATTGATAAGGTGATTTTCTTTCGCACCTTTCTTGGTGCGTGAAGATTATGTTTCTCCAAATCGGATTTTTTCGCATTTTTTGCACGTGGAGATTAAGATTCCGCGAATCGGTGTTTTTTCTCACTTTCTTTGCACGCGCAAAGAAAGTGACAAAGAAAGCGCGCTAAAACTTTTTCTTCTTCTTGGAAGAAAAAGTTTTAGAATCAAAAAGAAGAAGCTTTACGCCTCGCCTGTGCGCGTTTAGCGCACGGGCGGCTCGGCGGTTTGGCTTTGTTAAAGCAAAAAAGAAATTAGTCCAAAACGCGCACGACGGCTCTTGGCATTGCCGGTGCAAGGGGGATTGCGCCATGGGGTGCGCTCGTCTCTGCGGGTCGGTGATCCTGTGGGAGGCGTTACCCTCTGCGGCTCACAATGAAAAAATATGTTTCAATCGGTACAATGTTGCCACCGCAAAACGATCTCTGCGGCCATCTTTGGAAAAAGCTATATTAACAGCACTCTCTTACGCTTTTGTAAGAATCCCCGATAGCAGAAACTTTGGCCGCAGTGCCGCAGGTGTGGCCTTGGTAGGATAAGCGACATCTTTTAGGGAAAGGGTGGGGGGATCCCAAAGGGGGGAGGGCGTCGGAACGAGCGCGTCAAAACTTGTTTTTGACCGCGACTGACCGCCCTTCCCCCTTGGCTCCTTCTTTGGGCACCTTTCTTTGAGTAAAGAAAGGTGCGAAAAAAGAATTCTTTCTTGTTCTATCTTCTTAACTAACGACCAGAAGAAACAAACACATTAAAAAGAAATCAAAAAGGGGGAATTCCTCCCCCTTTTCTCACTCGTTAACGGTTTCTTCCGAAGCTTCTTCCGCAGAAGCCTCACCCTCCTCCTCCACCGGAACAACAGTGAAGTTGGAAACCTTGGCCTCGTCACCGGTCCGCATGACGATAACACCCGACGCCGTACGGCTGTAAACGGGAATCTCGCAAACGCGGGTACGGATCACGGTACCGCCGTCGGTGATGAGAAGAATATCCTCCTCCTCGGCAACCGAGGCAATGGCCGCCAGCTTACCGGTCTTGTCGCTGATGCTATGGCAGCGCATACCCTTACCGCCGCGATGGTGGGCGGCAAACTCGTCGAAGTCGCAGCGCTTACCGAAGCCGTTCTCGGTAATGGTCAGAAGCATACGGCCTTCCTCCACTACGGCCACGCCTGCCACGCAGTCGCCCTCCTCGGGACGAATGCCGATAACACCGCGGGCGTTACGGCCGGTGGGCGTCACGCTGGCCGTACGGAAGCGGACGGCGTTACCGTTGCGGGTAGCAATGAGGATCTCATCCTCGTACTCGGTGAGGCGCACGTAGATCAGCTCGTCGTCCTCGTCCAGGGTAATGGCGCGCTTACCGCCCTTTCGCTGGTAGGCGAACTCGGCGAGCATGGTGTTCTTGACGATACCCTTCTTGGTCACGAAGGTCAGGCAGCGCTCGCCCTCGAAGTTATCGGTGGAAACGAGAGCCGTGATCTTTTCGCCGTCCTCCAGCTCCACCAGATTCTGGGCAGCTGTGCCCTTGGCGGTACGGGAGCTTTCGGGGATCAGGTAGGCCTTACGGACGTGGATCTTACCCTTGGAGGTAAACATAAGCAGATGGGAGTGGGAGTTGACCGCCACCACCTGATCCACCACGTCCTCCTCCTTGGTGGTCATGCCGATGATGCCCTTACCGCCGCGGCGCTGGGCGGCGTAGGTATCGGAGGCCAGACGCTTGATGTAGCCGTCCTTGGTCAGGGTGATGACGCAGGTATGGCGCTCGATGAGGTCCTCGTAGACGATCTCCTGCTCGGCGGGAACGATGTCGGTCCGTCTGGGATCGCCGTAGCGCTCCTTGATGGCGGTGAGGTCCTGCTTGATGATCTCCTTAATGCGGGACTCGTTTGCCAGGATGTCCTGCAGATCGGCAATCAGTGCGTAGAGCTTATTCAGCTCGTCCTCTACCTTCTGCCGTTCAAGACCCGTGAGCTTACCGAGTGTCATCTCCACGATGGCCTGGGCCTGCTCGTCCGAGAGGCCGAAGCGCTCGCAAAGGGTGAGCTTGGCGGCGGGGATGGAGGAGGCACTCTTCATGATCTCCACGATCTCGTCGATGTTGTCGATGGCGATCTTATAGCCCTCGAGGATGTGAGCGCGGGCCTTGGCCTTGGCCAGATCAAAGATGGTACGGTTACGGATGACGCTCTCCTGATGGGCGATGTACTCGTCGAGAATACGGGGCAGCGACAGGATCTTTGGCTCGCCGTTGACGATGGCCAGCATATTGATGGAGCAGGTGTCCTGCAGCTGGGAGTACTTGTAGAGCTGATTCAGGAGGATCTGTCCGTTGGCATCGCGGCGGTAGTCGATGACGATCTTGATGCCGTTCATGTTGGAGAGGTCACGGATGTCGGTAATGCCCTCGATCCGCTTGCTCTTGACCAGGTCGGCAATGGCCTCCACCAGCATGCTCTTGTTGACCATGTAGGGAAGCTCGGTGATGATGATCTGACGCTTATCCTCGTCGATCTCAGCCTTGGCGCGCACCATAACGCGGCCGCGACCGGTGGTGTAGGCCTCAAGGATGCCGTTGACGCCGTAGACGGTACCGCTGGTGGGGAAATCGGGGCCCTTGATGTAGTCCATGAGCTGGGGGACGGTACAGTCGGGGTTCTCCATGCGGAAGATGGTGGCGTCCACCACCTCGCCCAGATTATGGGGCGGGATGTTGGTGGCCATACCGACGGCGATACCCACCGCACCGTTGACCAGCAGGTTGGGGAAGCGGGAGGGGAGGACGTCGGGCTCGTCGCGGGTGTTGTCGAAGTTCTTGTTCATCTTCACCACGCTCTTGCCCATGTCCCGCATCATCTCGTCGGACAAGCGGGCCAGCCGTGCCTCGGTGTAACGGTAGGCGGCAGGGGGGTCACCGTCGATGCTTCCGTAGTTACCCTTGCCCTCCACCAGAGGATAGCGGTAGGAGAAATTTTGGGCCATACGAACCATGGTACCGTAAACGGCGGCGTCGCCGTGAGGATGATAGCGTCCCAGGACGTTACCGACGGTGGTGGCACTCTTACGGAAGGGATTGTCGTGGGTCAGGTTGTCCTCGTACATGGCGTAGAGGATACGGCGCTGACCGGGCTTCATACCGTCCCGGACGTCAGGCAGAGCGCGGGAGATGATGACGCTCATGGCGTACTGGATAAAGGAGTTTTTGACCTCCTTTTCCATCTCGATGTCCACGATCTTCTGATCGGGGTATTCGTAGTTTTTGGTGTTGTCGATCTTGCTCATAGTTGATCCTTTCTTGGGAGAACAAGGGGCGTTGCCCCTTGACCCCACTTAAAAACTTCTTGAAAGAAGTTTTTAAGAATTTCAAGAACTTTTATTGGCCGAAACTCCGTTTCGGCAGATATTTTTTACGATCGTTTTCCACAGGTTTTCCCCTGTGGAAAACTTTGGGGGTACCGATTTTTGAGACGCGGTTACGGGGGTCAGTGGGAAAGCTTTTCACCCGGGACGGAAAAGAGGGGGCAAACGGCGGCATTTTTTTCTACCTGTCCACACCTTTTTTCCACAAGTCCACAGGGTTTTCCACAGAAGATTTCGTCGTTTTCGGGGGAAAAACCCCATTACCGTAGGGTTTTCGGAAAACTTTTCCACAGCTCTATGCATTTTGTGGAAAAGTTTTCCACAAGTATGCTTGAAAGAAACTTCTCTTGCCGAAAACGCAGTTTTCGGCTGTTCAAAGTTCTTGAAGGTCTTGGGAACTTCTTTCAAGAAGTTCCCAAGTGGGGTTCCAAGGGGCAAAGCCCCTTGGCGCGTCCCCATTCCTTACACGTCCAGATTCTCGGCGTAGCGAGCGTTTTGCTCGATAAAGTCACGGCGGGGCTCCACGGCGTCGCCCATGAGGAGGGAGAACATGGCGTCGCAAGCCATGGCGTCCTCCATGGTCACGCGGAGGAGGGTACGGGACTCGGGGTCCATGGTGGTATCACGGAGCTGGTCGGGGTCCATCTCACCAAGACCTTTATAGCGGTCGGCACGGATGTTGTTTCCGCCGCCCAGCTTCTCGATGCAGACGTCACGCTCCTCGTCGGAAAAGGCGTAGAGCTCCTCGCCCTTACCGCTCTTGCGGTAGATCTTATAGAGAGGGGGCTGAGCCAGGAAGACGTGGCCGTCCTCAATGAGCTTCCGCATATGGCGGAAGAAGAAGGTCAGAAGCAGGATACGGATATGGGAACCGTCCACGTCGGCATCGGCCATGATGATGATCTTGCCGTAGCGGAGCTTTTCAATATTGAACTCCTCCCCGATCCCGCAGCCCAGGGCCTGGATGATGGGGATGAGGGAGAGGTTGGAGTAGACCTTATCGCGGCGGGTCTTTTCCACGTTGAGGACCTTACCGCGGAGGGGCAGGATGGCCTGGAAGCGAGGATCGCGTCCCGTCTTGGCGGATCCGCCTGCCGAGTCTCCCTCCACCAGGTACAGCTCGGTGAGAGCCGGATCCTTTTCCTGGCAGTCTGCCAGCTTTCCGGGGAGAGACGAGCCCTTATCCAGCACGCTCTTACGGGCCGATTCGCGGGCCTTACGGGCGGCCTCACGGGCATGGGCGGCGGAGGTGGCCTTGTCCAAGATGGCCTTGGTGACGGCGGGGTGCTCCTCGAAGTACTCGGCCAGCTTGGCAATGACCAAGGCACGCACGAAGGAACGCATCTCGGAGTTGCCGAGCTTACCCTTGGTCTGGCCCTCGAACTGGGCGTCCTTCAGCTTCACCGAGATGATGACGGTGAGGCCCTCGCGGACGTCCTCACCGGTGAGCTTATCGTCTCCCTTGAGGAAGTTATGGCGGCGGCCGAAGTCGTTGACTACGTCGGTGAGAGCCGCCTTAAAGCCGGCCTCGTGGGTACCGCCCTCAGGGGTGATGATGTTATTGGCGAAGGACATCATGGTCTCGTCGTAGCGATCGGTGTACTGCATGGCCACCTCGGCGGTGTAGAAGTCCTTCTGACTCTTCATGTAGATGACCTCGTCGCTGACGAGATTACAGTGCTTCTGCTTGTTCAGATGCTCCACGAAGGAACGGATACCGCCCTCGTAGTGGAGGACGTCCTCCCGGAGCTCCTCCCCCCGCTCGTCCCGCATGACGATGCGGACGCCGGAGTTTAAGAAGGCCTGCTCCCGCATGCGGTTTAAGAGGGTGTCGTAGTCAAAGACCGTCTCCTCGAAGATCTCGGCGTCGGGCATAAAACGAACGTAAAGGCCGCGACCGTCGGTCTTGCCGAGAGAGGTAAAGGGCTTGTCGGCCTTACCACGCCGGAAGGAGCCGGTGAAGGCCTCGCCGTTGTAGCTGTCCTCGTAGTAGAGCCACTCGGAAAGGGCGTTGACTACCGAAGCGCCGACACCGTGCAGACCGCCCGAGATGTTGTAGCCCCCGCCGCCGAACTTACCGCCGGCGTGGAGGATGGTGAAGACCACCTCCGGCGTGGGAATGCCCATCTTGTGGTGAATGGCGGTGGGGATACCGCGTCCGTTATCCTTGACCGAAGCGCTGCCGTCGGCGTGGAGGGTGATGACGATCTCGTCGCACTCCCCTGCCAGGGCCTCGTCGATACTGTTATCGACGATCTCGTAGACAAGGTGGTGCAGGCCGCGGATCGACGTGGTGCCGATGTACATACCGGGGCGTTTTCTGACCGCCTCCAGGCCCTCCAATACTTGTATTTGGTTTTCGTCGTAGGTTTGAGTCATAGCCTTTTCCTTTCTGGGGGATACGCAGGGCTCTGCCCTGCACCCGCTTAAGGAACTTTTTGAAAAAAGCTCCTTAAGAATCTTCAAAAACTTTTGTTGGCGGAAAACGGTGTTTTCCGCGGGAATATATGGTATTTTATCTGTCGGAGACAGGAAAATTCGTTTTATTCCACCCGTCCTACGAGGGAATGGGTTGAGATTTGTGAAAAATAGACTTTTCCGTCGTCGGTGAGAAGAAAGGACTTCGGCACCTCGTCAAAGAGGGCCTCGGTCACACCGAGTCGGTCGGTGCGTTTCAGAAAATTCTTGGTATCGGCGGAAACCGTAGCGGTGTCCATATCGAAGATGCCGATGATTTTTTTTAAGCGTAGGTTTTTGTTGTTACCGGCGTGGAGGAACATAGTGGAGTCCTTTTTTTGTAATAGTCTTTCGTTTTTGCGGTAAAATTTTCTTTCTTCTTATCGTTAGGTAGAAAGATAGAATTCGAAGTGTTTTTCTTTTGCAACTTTCTTTCCGCAAAGAAAGTTGCGCAAAGAAGGCGCTAAAACTTTTTCTTCTTCTTGGAAGAAAAAGTTTTAGAATCAAAAAGAAGAAGCTTCACGCCTCGCCTGTGCGCGTTCAGCGCACGGCCGGCTCGTCGGTTTGACAAAAGGGTTCGCGGGGAAGGATAAGGGAATGTTTTTCGGTGGCGCTTGCCTCTTGGTAGCCACCTTTCGGCAGTTACCTCTCGCGGCCACCTTCCGGCAGTTGCCTCTCGCGGCTACCTTCCGGCAGTTGCCTTTCGCGGCTACCTCTGCGGCCCGTTTCGTAGAAAACAAGATTAACAGCACTCTCTTACGCCTTTGTAAGTATCCCCGATAGCAGGAGCCTTGGCCGCAGTGCCGCAAGCTTGACCTTGGCAAGTTAAGCGACATCTTTTAGGGAAAGGGTGGGGGGTTCCCGAAGGGGGGAGGGCGTCGGAACGAGCGCGTCAAAACTTGTTTTTGACCGCGACTGACCGCCCTTCCCCCTCGGCGTGTGTTCTTTGGTACTTTCTTTTCACGAGAAAAGAAAGTACAGAAAAAACACTTTTCTTGTTCTATCTTCTCAACTAACGATCAGAAGAAACAACCGCATTAAGAAAAAACTACACCCCACCCCGTTGGGAAACCTCTCCATCCTTCACCAAATACACCTTACAATCCTTTTCAATCTCATCACAGGACGTAATCATCACCTGCCGCCCCTCAATACCGGACAGCAGATACGACCGCCGTGAGGCATCCAGCTCCGACAGAATATCGTCGAACAAAAACACCGGATATTCCCCCGTCACCTCACGGGACAGCTCGCCCTCGGCGATCTTCATAGCCAGAGCGATGGACCGCTGCTGGCCCTGGGAGCCAAAGGAACGGGCCTCTCGGCCCCCCAGGTGGATCAGAATATCGTCCTTATGGGTTCCGTAGAGCGTGGCACCGAAGCGAAGCTCACGTTCGGTATTCTCGGTCAAAAGACGGAGATACTCCTCACGGGTACGGGGCGTCTGGTAGGCAAGAGACGCCTTTTCCGTTCCGCCCGTCATATCGGACAAGATGGCGCTGACGTGAGCGTCAAGCTTTTCCACGTAGGCGGCACGGGTAGCCGCGATCTTTTCGGCCTCCTCGGCCAGCTGCTCCGACCAAAGGGAGGCGGTGGACAGGAAGATGCTGTCGTCGTGCTTGTCGCGGGCCATCTTGATGAGAGCGTTCCGCTGATTCAGCACGGCGTTATACTTTTGCAGCGACCGCAGATACCCGGGGTCTGTCTGGGACAAGGCAGTATCGAGAAACCGACGTCTCACGGCAGGGCCGTCGCGGACGATAGCCAGATGCTCGGGACAAAAGAGCACCGCGCGGAAATTGCCCACCATTTCGGAGAGCTTGGTCAGCGGTACGCCGTTTTTTCGGCAGAAGCGCTTCCCTACCCGGGGAACGAAGCGGAGGGACATGGTACAGTCCCGATGCCCGTCGTGGTAAATCATATCGATCTGAGCAAACTCCTCGCCGAAGCGTACCAGCTCGTTTTCATGGACGGTACGGAAGCTTCGCCCTCCCGCAAAGAGAAAGATCCCCTCCAGGGTATTGGTCTTTCCCTGGCCGTTTGGGCCGTTCAGGACGGTGACGCCCTCAGAGGGCTCGATCTCGGCGTAAGCGATGTTGCGGAAATTGCGGTAAACGACTTTTCGGCAGATCATTTATTCAGTCGGACAGGCAGGACGAGCAGTAAGAAGCGGCCTGTATCCTCATCGCCCACAGGCTCAATGGTCATGCCCATGAGAGGAGAGGTCATGGAGAGCTTGACCTTCTCGCAGTCGCAGACCTTCATAGCGTCGTAGAGGAAGCGGCAGTTAAAGCCGATCTCAATGGTCTCACCCTCCTGCGCGGTGTGGATCACGTCGTTGACGCGGCCGGTAATGGAGGAGGAGGACACGGTGAGAAGCCCTTCGTCAAAGAGGCAAATGACGGGGCTCTTCACCTGTCCCTGTTGCTTTTCCTCGGTCACCAGCATGGCGCGCTCCAGAGCCGAGGTCAGCTCGGCGGCATCGGTATTCACGAAGATCTTGGGGGCCTTCGGAATGAAGCGCTCGTAATCCACGTACTGCCCGTCAATCAGACGGGTAAAGAGAACGAAGCTGCCGATGAAGAAGATGATATGCTTTCTGGCTACGTTGATCTTGATTTCCTCGTCGGAATCGTTAACGAAGCGCATCAGCTCGGCGATGGCCTTGCCGGGGATGATGATATCGAAATCCAGCTCGGAGGTACCCACGTTTTGAATATCGGATTTTTCGGATACCAGGGAGAGGCGGCTGCCGTCACAGGAAACGGCGGTCAACACACCGTTCTTCACCTTCAGATTCAGACCGTTCAGTTCGGGACGGACGGAATTGACGGCTATGGCAAACTGTGTCTTTTGCAGAATGGCGCGGAGAGCACTCTGCTTCATGGTAAAGCCGCGATCGCCGCGAAGCTCGGGGAGGTCGGGGAAATCCTTGCCGTCCAGGGCCTGGAGCTCAAATTCGGCCTTTCCGCCGCGGATGCGGGCGCGGAAGCTCTTGGTGTCGATCTCGATGGTGAGGAGACCTTCCGGCATGGTACGGACGATTTGGATAAAGCGGGTACAGTTGATAATGCCGCAGCCCTCCTCGTCTACGAGGCAGGGGACGGAGGTCTTCATGCCTTTTTCCAGGTCGTAAGCGGAAAGCTCGCAGGTGTTGTCTCCGACGGTGCGGAAGAGAATGCCTTCGGTGGAGGCGATGGTATTTTTCGCAGAGGAGAAGCCGGCAGCGGGAATGACAGCGGCGAGGAGGGTGGATTTATCAAGGGAGATTTTCATAATGGAGGTTTCCTTTTATGTTTATTTTTGATTTTTAGTTTCTTTGTTTGGGTTTTGTTTTTTCGAATGGTTTAGGTAAAGTAACTGTACATCGGTTTTTTTCTCCCTTTCTTTGCACGCGAAGGGGAGGTTCTCCGCAGAAGAGTTTCTTTTCTCACTTTCTTTGCACGCGCAAAGAAAGTGACAAAGAAAGCGCGCTAAAACTTTTTCTTCTTCTTCGAAGAAAAAGTTTTAGAATCAAAAAGAAGAAGCTTCACGCCTCGCCTGTGCGCGTTCAGCGCACGGCCGGCTCGGCGGTTTGGCTTAGAAAAAGCAAAAGGGAAAGAAGTCCAAAACGCGCACGACG
>SVSM01000033.1 GCA_015064295.1 Oscillospiraceae bacterium
CCTTCATAACCACGATACGGGTAGCCATGGTCATAGCCTCGACCTGGTCATGGGTAACGTATACGAAGGTGGTACCCAGCTTCTGGTGGATCTTGGTCAGCTCGGTACGCATGGCGGCACGGAGCTTTGCGTCCAGGTTGGAAAGCGGCTCGTCAAGGAGGAAGACCTTAGGCTCACGGACGATGGCACGGCCGAGAGCAACACGCTGCTTCTGACCGCCGGACAGAGCCTTGGGGCGTCTGTCGAGCAGGTGAGCGATGTCCAGGATACGGGCGGCCTCTTCGACCTTGCGCTTGATCTGCTCCTTGGGAACCTTGCGGAGCTTCAGACCGAAGGCCATGTTATCAAACACGGTCATATGAGGATACAGAGCGTAGTTCTGGAATACCATGGCGATGTCTCTGTCCTTGGGAGCGACGTCGTTGATGAGGCGGTCGCCGATGAAGAGCTCGCCCTCGGTGATCTCCTCAAGACCGGCGATCATACGAAGGGTAGTGGACTTACCGCATCCGGAAGGGCCGACAAAGATGATGAATTCCTTGTCGCGGACTTCCAGGCAGAAGTCGGAAACTGCGGTCACGCCGCCGGGATACTTTTTGTAAATATGCTTAAACGAAAGACTTGCCATAGGGTGTTTCCTCCTAAAATGATCTGCGGCCGATCGGGTGCTGCCGGACAGGACCCTGACCGCAAGCACGCAGACGTTGCCGATTATTAGCCATAAAAAGCTACAATATATTTTACCAAAAAAACATGGGAAAAGATAGGGTTTAATTCTCCAAATTTTCGCCCGTATGTTTGTGCAAATCGTACAATAAATGCGAAAAACGCGTCAGAAACAAAAGGAAAATTCTTTTGTAGTTCTAATATATTAGAATATTACAACTTCATCGTCAGACCGATGCGCTGCTTTTTGACGTCCACCGACAGGACCTTTACGGTGACGCGATCGCCTACCGACAGCACCTCGGAGGGATGCTTGATAAACTTGTTTGCGATCTGGGAGACGTGCACCAGGCCGTCCTGATGGACGCCGATGTCCACGAAGGCACCGAAGTCGATGACGTTGCGGACGGTACCGGTCAGCACCATGCCCTCCTTCAGGTCGGACATATCGAGAATGTCGTCCCGGAATTCCTGCTGGGGCAGGGCGTCACGGACGTCACGCCCCGGCTTTTCCAGCTCGCCCAGGATGTCGTTCAGGGTGGGCTCACCGATGCCAAGCTCCTCGCAGAGCTTGAGGGGGCCGTACTGCTTGACCGCATCCCGCAGGCCGCCGAGGCGGGAGGCGCGGACATCCTCGTCGGTATAGCCGAACCGATTCACAAGGCCCCGTGCCGCCTCGTAGGACTCGGGATGGACGCCGGTGCAGTCAAGGATCTCGGAGGAGCCCGATACCCGAAGGAAGCCGGCGCACTGCTCGTAGGCCTTGGCGCCGATGCGGGGCACCTTCAGGATCTCGGCGCGGGATTTGAATTCACCGTTCTCCTCGCGGTATTTGACGATATTTTTGGCGGAGGTGGCGTTGATGCCCGCCACGTAGGAGAGCAGGGAATGGGAGGCGGTATTGAGGTCCACGCCCACCGAGTTGACGCAGTCCTCCACCACGCCCTCCAGCGCCTCGGAGAGGCGGGCAGGCTTCATGTCGTGCTGATACTGTCCCACGCCGATGGACTTGGGATCGATCTTGACCAGCTCGGCCAAGGCATCCTGAAGACGGCGGGCAATGGAGACGGCGGAGCGCTGGGTCACGTCGAAATCGGGGAACTCGTCGGCGGCCAGCTTGGAGGCAGAATAGACCGATGCCCCCGCCTCGCTGACCATGGCGTAATGGAAGCGTTGGGGGAGCTTCTTGATGAGGCCTGCAATAAAGATCTCGCTCTCCTTGGAGGCGGTGCCGTTGCCGATGGCAACCACGTCTACCTGATGCTTTTGAATGAGGCCTCCGGTGATGCGCTCGGCCTCGGCAATGCGCTCGTGGGGCTTGGTGGGGTAGATGACGGCGGTATCGAGGACCTTGCCGGTCTTGTCCACCACCGCCAGCTTACAGCCGGTACGGTAGCCGGGGTCAAGGCCCAGCACCGTCTTGCCCTTCAGGGGAGGCGTCATGAGCAGATTTTTCAGATTTTCCGAGAAGAGCTTGATGGCGCCCTCGCTGGCGTTATCAAACAGATCGGAACGGATCTCCCGTTCGATGGAGGGGGCAATGAGACGGTCGTAGCTATCCACGGTGGCCCGGGCCATGTAGCGGAAGGCGGGGCTCTTGGGGTTGGTAATGACCTTCGCAAAGAGGTCGTTTAAGATCAAATCGGTGGGAACCGTCAGGGTGACCTTCAGCACGCCCTCCTTTTCGGCGCGGTTGATGGCCAGGACGCGGTGGCCGGGAATGGCCGCCAGCTTTTCGGTGTAGGCATAATACATGGCGTAGGTACCGTTTTCGTCCTGCCCGATCTGCTCGGTGGCAAGGGTCCCGTGCTCCACCGAAAGCTCGCGGATGCGGCGGCGGAACTCGGCGTTGTCCGAGACATCCTCGGCCAGAATATCGCAGGCACCGTTTAAGGCGTCGTCGGCGCTTTCGACTCCCTTTTCGGTGTCGATATAGGCCTCTGCCAGCACCTCAAGGGCGGCGTCGTAGGAGGTTTCCTGGGCGGCCAGCAGGGCAGCCAGGGGCTCCAGACCCTTTTCCCGTGCCACGTCGGCTCTCGTCTTGCGGTGGGGCTTGAAGGGACGGTAAATATCCTCAATTTCGGCCAAGATCGCGGCCCGGTCCAGGGCGGCCGACAGCTCGGGCGTCAGCTTGTCCTGGGCGGCGATGGCCTCTCGGACCTCCTCGCGGCGCTTCTCCAGGTTGCGGAGATAGGTCAGGCGGTCGCTCAGGTTGCGGAGCACCGTGTCGTCAAGGGAGCCTGTGACCTCCTTGCGGTAGCGGGCGATGAAGGGAATGGTATTGCCCTCGTCCATGAGCTTGACGGCGGCTTCGACCTGCTTTTGGGGGAGGTTCAGTTCTTGCGAAAGCTGCGATAAAATGTCCATGATTGTCATTCTTTCCTTGTTCGACTTGCGTCGGTTGTATTGCTCCATATTATAGCATAAAAACGGCAAAAAATCAAGGGTTTGGTAAAAACATACCCATGCCGATGGCCTATGCGCACATAAAGAAAAAACGTGTTGACAAACACCGTTCTTGTGCTACAATAAAAATAAAAATTTCCGACAGGCCCGAGTGTTTTTGAACTTGTTATCGTACTATGAGTGATCGATCAAAGATACGTACACGGACAGAGGAAATCGAAGTTGCTCTCAGCAAAAACTGAAAGCCAATTACCAAACAAAAAAGAGCCGCACGGAGACGTGCGGCTCTTTTTTGAAAAATTTGCTTTTTTCTCTTGCAAAATCACGCAAAAAGGAGTAAAATAGGAGTCATCAAGAAAAAAGGAACTCCTATGGAATACAAAGGAAAACTCATCAAGGGCGTGGGCGGGCTATACGACGTCCGATTGCCCGGCGGCGAGATCCTCTCCTGCAAGGCCAAGGGTGCCTTCCGTCATGCCAGCGTCAAGCCCTGCGTCGGAGACGACGTGACGGTGCGGGAGGAGGGGGGCTACGTCCTGCAGGATATTGCGCCCCGCAGGAATTGCCTCATCCGTCCCCCCATCTCCAACGTGGGCGTGATCTTTATCACCTTCGCCGCCGCCGAGCCGGAGCCGGTGCTTCTCAATATCGATAAGCTCACCTGCATCGCCGAGCATTGCGGTATCCGTCCCGTGATCACCGTCACCAAGGCCGACATTGCCCCCGAACGGGCCGAGGAGCTGGCAGACGTTTACCGCTCCTCCGGCTTTCCTACCTTCGTGTCGGGCAAGGACGACAGCGCACTTCCCGCAATTCGGGATTACCTTCATACGGAATGTAGCGGCGAGATCGCCTGCTTTGCCGGTGCCTCGGGGGTGGGAAAATCCACCCTGATGACGGCGCTGTTCCCCGAGCTGGCCCTGAAGACCGGCGAGATCAGCGCGAAGATCGGACGGGGTAAGCACACCACCCGCCACGTGGAGCTTTATCCTCTCGACCGCCTGTTCGGGGACGGCACCGACGGCTACATTGCCGATACGCCGGGCTTCTCGCTCCTCGACTTCGTGCGGTTTGACTTCTTTGATAAAGAAGCCCTGCCCAATACCTTCCCGGAATTTGAGCCCTATATCGGGCAGTGTCGCTACACCCGTTGTACCCACCTTTGCGAGGAGGGGTGCGCCATCTGCGAGGCGGTGAAGCGAGGGGAGATCAAGCCCTCCCGTCACGAGAGCTTCGTGTCGATGTATCACGACCTGAAGGACAAACATAAATGGGACAATTGACTGCCCCGGCATATAAGAAAGGAACCATTATGAAACTTCTCAAAAAACTGGCAAAACGCTATTTCATCGATGCCATGGGTGCCATGGCCCAGGGCTTGTTTGCTTCGCTGCTGATCAGCACCATTCTTTCCACGGTGGCCAAGTACACCGATCTGGCCTTTTTAAATACCATTGCCGCTTACGCAAAGGCGGCGACCGGTATGGCGATCGGCGTTGCCATTGCTCACAAGCTTCAGGCTCATCCTCTCGTCATCTATTCTTGCGCTGCCGTGGGTGCTATGTCCAATGCCCTCGGGGCTGTCATCGGAAACGGTTCGATTCTGAACTGGGCCGTCGACAAGAAGCCCGACGGTATGGAGGGCGTTTTCTATTCGGCAGGCCCTGCCGGTGCTTTCTTTGCCGTTATCATTGCCTGTGAGATCGGTATGCTGGTGTCGAAAAAGACGAAGGTGGACATTCTGATCACCCCCATCGTCACGCTGTTGGTCGGCTTTGCGGCTTCCTTTGTTTTCTGCCCCGTCATTTCCTACGTCATGTATTATCTCGGCGACTTCATCTCCTGGGCCACGACCTTCCAGCCCCTTCTGATGGGCATCGTGGTTTCGGTGGTCATGGGTGTCATCCTGACGCTCCCCATCTCCAGTGCTGCGATCTGCGCCATGATCTTCTCTGCCTCCGCCTTTGAGGTCGCTGTTGCCAATGGCACCTCGGAGGGCTTCCTTCTGGCAGGCGGTGCCTGCGTGGCAGGCTGCTGTGCCCAGATGGTTGGTTTTGCCACCGTCAGCTTCCGTGAGAACGGATGGGGTGGCGTGGTATCTCAGGGCCTTGGTACCTCGATGCTCCAGATGGGTAATATCGTAAAGAAGCCTGTGATCTGGGTGGCACCGACCTTGGCAGCCGCCGTCACCGGCCCCATCTCGACCATGATCTTCAAGCTGAAGTGCAGCGGTGTGGCAGCCGGTATGGGAACCTGCGGTCTCGTAGGTCCTCTCGGTGTCATCGACGCCACCCCGTCGTCCGCTACCATGTGGATGGGATTGGCACTGGTCTGTGTGGTTCTGCCGGCCATCCTCTCCTTCCTCTTCAACGAGATCATGCGGAAGCTCGGCTGGATCAAGACCGGCGATATGAAGCTGGAAAATTAAATGAAAAAACCTCGGAGTAATCCGAGGTTTTTTATTTAAGATTTAATGGCCCGACAGGTAAAAAAGATCCGTTCCGAGGTTTCCCCGACGGGTGTACCGTCCAGGTCGGAGGCAATTTCCAGCACCTCAAAGCCGCAGGCGATAAGAAGGGAAGAGAGGGTCTTGACGCTCCAGCAACGCTCCCGTTGATTTTCGTCGAAGCGATGCCACAAGCCGTCCTCCCCTTCCGAGAAGATGGTGAGCTCAAAATCGCAGATCCCGGACTCCTCATCGTAGAAATTCTTCCATCCGCAGTAGATACCCTCGGCGTCCAGGACGTACTGCTGATCGCCGTAGATATGCTTGAACTTGTAGGGAGAATTGACGTCAAACAGAAAGATGCCGTCGGGATCCAGATAGTTATGAACCAGTGAGAAGCATTTCCGCAGGCCGATCCGTCCGGTCAGATAGTTGATGCTGTCAAGACAGCAGACCACGGCGCCTACCGTTCCGTACAGCTCAAAGGCTCGCATATCCTGACAGAGCCACAAGACCTTGTCGGCGCCCTTTTTTTGCCGGGCGGCGTTCAGCATATCGGGGGAAAGATCCACCCCGATCATGTCATAGCCGAGGGCGGCAAGGGGAAGGGTGATATTACCGGTTCCGCAGGCCAGATCGAGAACAAGAGCACCGTCGGGGGTTCCGAGGGCCTTCATTTTCGCCGCCAGACCATTGGCCCAACCGTGGTAGTCCACGTGATCGTTCAGGCGGTCGTAACATTCCGCCAGCGCTGAATAGGGAAGGCTCATTTCTTCCGTTCGATGCGGGGAAGAATGGCGGCGTAGCCGTCGCTTCCGTATTTGAGGCAGCGGTTGACACGGCTGATGGTGGCGGTGCTGAGGCCGGTCTGCTCGGCAATTTCGGAATAAATGTAGTTATTATTGAGCATACGGGCAGCGGTCAGGCGCTTGGCCATCTCACGGATCTCCGATACGGTGCAAAGATCCTTAAAGAAGGAATAGCACTCGTCAACGTCGTTTAAGGAAAGGATTGCCTTGAACAGAAAGTCGGTCTGTTCGTCGCGGATCTTGTCAGCCATAGATGGTTCCTCCGATGGGTCCGCCAAGGGGCGGTAGTAGTCAAATTGCGGGATGCGGCCGGCGCGGGGCCGTCACGTCACTCCCTCAAATTATACCATCCTTCCTTTCCTTTGTCAAGGTTTTTGTGTGGATTTTAACAAGGGGTGCCATCTTAGTAAAAACGATTTTGTGCAAGAAAGTTTGAGTGGGTGAGCCGAAAATGGATGCCAAACAGACGGTTTTGGGCGTTTTGGGGGCCGTTATCCCCGCAATATTTGCGCTTTCGGTGCGATTTGTCTTGAAAATTTCGGATAAATATGGTATACTGATACTGTTATCCTGCGATTACGACGTTTTGTGAGATGAGTATGGAAAGCAAAAAGGTAAAGATCCGCTTAAAAGCCACCGTCACCGACCTGACGCTGGCCGAAAAATATAAGCATGCCTGCGTGGACGGGTATTTTACCGCCGACGACGGACGGCGTCTGCCCTACGAGCAGATCGGAGAGGCCTGCGATGAGGTGATGGTCTCGGCAGCCGTGGGGGAGATGCTCCGCGAGGGCACCCGCGTGACGCTCCGCTACGAGGAGAGCGCCGAGCTGGGCTATGCCTGTACTACCTCGCTGATCTACGACGAGGCCGAGCCCGATGCGTTGACCATGATCCGCATGGGCGAGCTGAACGCCGCCTTTCGCTTTGACCGGCGGAACCGCCGTCAGCTCTGTACCTACGAAACGCCGGTGATGCCCATTGAATTTACCGTCTATACCCGCAACCTCCGCAACACGGTGGAGGACGGGGGCGGGGCGATCCTTCTTGACTATTATCTTGAGGTGCGCGGTGTGAATACCGAGCGCAACCGTCTTGAAATCGAGGTACAGCCCCTATGACCGCCGCCGAGTTTCGTAAGGAGCTGAACCACCTCCGAGGAGGCTATCTGTTCTGCGGTGACGAGGACTACTTAAAGCGCCGCTATCTGGATTCGGTGCGGGAAGCTCTCGTTAGCGAGGGGGACGTCTTTAACCACATTTGCCTGACCGTCGACACCTACTCGGTAGACCGCCTGATGGCCGCCGTCGAGGCTCTGCCCGTCATGGCGGAGACCAAGCTGATCGAGGTCAGCGGCGTTTCCCTGAATGGTATGAACGAGGGGGAGCTGGAGGAGCTGACCTCGGTCCTTGCCACCCTGCCGTCCTACGAATATAACGTGCTGATCTTCTACTGTCAGGCCGACGAGGCCGATCCCGGCACCGTTAAGCAGCCGAGCAAGCTGATCAAGCAGCTTGCAGAGGTGATCAAGCCTGTCGTCTTCTGGCGGGAAACGCCGGCGCGGCTGGCCGCCTGGACCGCCAAGCACTTTGCTGCCGAGCAGATCGTGGCGCCCTCCGATGCGGTGAGCCTGCTGCTGAACCGGGCGGGGTGCGATATGTTTACGCTGTCCTCTGAGATCGAAAAGCTCTGCTGGTACCTGAAAGCACAGGGCAGGGAAACGCTGACCGAGGCCGACGTGCTGTCGGTCTCCTCGGAATCCAAGGAGATCGCCGCCTTCGATTTTACCAACGCCATTCTTGACGGGAACCCCGGTGCGGCCTTTTCGATCCTGAATGAGCTGAAGCTCCGCAAGGAACGGCCGGAGATCCTGCTTGGCAGCATTGCCCGCGTGGTCTGCGATCTGCTGACCGTGAAGGTGCTGACCGATTCGGGACTGCCTGCTTCGGCCATTGCCTCCCGCCTGTCCTGGCACGAATACAAGACGAGCCTGTACGTGAAGAGCGCCTCCCGCTGCGGGGCGCAACGGCTTCATCATCTGGCAGAACGGTGCTACGAGGCCGATCTGCTCATCAAGTCCACCAAGGTGGACAGCTACACGGTGCTGGACCGCCTGGCCGCCGAGGCGGCGGTGCGGTAACGCCGGAAAGGATCGTATATGCGTAAAGACATAAAGTCCGAACTGAAGCGCCGCTTCCTCACCGCCATGATCGTGGCGCCCACCTTAGCCGTCATGCTCATGTCGGCCACCTATCAATTAGCGGCCGGGCTGAGCGGCTACGGCGTATCCACGGGGCTTCCCCTGATGCTGGGAGGCTTGACGATCCTTGCCCTGTTGGCCTCGCTGGTGCTGGGGACGGTGTGGGAGAAGCGGCTCCCCTTGGCCCTTTTGGCCGTGATCTTTTGGCTCTGCTTTTTCAGCTATCTCGGTATCGTGGTCAGCGGCACCACCGATTTTGTGGCCGACCGCTTTTTTGAGGCCCTGACCATGGTCTTCTCCCTGCCGGTGTTCTCCTATATGTCGGTGGCGTCGTTGTTCCATGACGGCGCGTCGGTGGCGGCACTGGTGATGACGGGACTGCTTGCTCTTTTGAGCACCGCCGCCATCGTTTACGTGACGGTGAAGCGGCGTCGGGGGAACGGTCGTGGCTGACCGCATCCGTCTCGACCGCCCCGTGGTGGTGGAGGGAAAATACGATAAGATCCGTCTGCAAGCCATCATCGACGCCGATATTCTCACCACCGACGGCTTTGGTATTTTTAAGGCCAAGGAAAAGGCCGCTATGCTCCGCCGTATTGCCGAGAAAAACGGTATCATCGTCCTGACCGACAGCGACGGCGGCGGGCTTGTGATCCGCAATTACATGAACGGTATTCTGCCCAAGGACAAGCTGATCCATCTTTACGTTCCCGCCGTCAAGGGAAAGGAAAGGCGAAAGACCGAGGCGTCAAGGGAAGGCCTTCTCGGGGTAGAGGGCATGGATACCGAAACCTTGAAAGAGGTGTTCTTACCCTTTGCGGCGGGGGCTGAGCCGATGCCGCCGCGGGAGTCGATCACCAAGGCAGATCTCTACGGGGACGGTCTTTCGGGCGGGGCGGGGAGTAAAGCCAAGCGCGTCGCTCTTTGCAAGGAGGCGGGGCTTCCTCTGAACCTCAGCGCCGACGCCCTGTTGACCGCGCTGAATCTGCTCTATGGCAAGGCGGAATACAAAGAGCTGCTGAAAAAAGCGGTTCGGGAACCCGAGGGTAGCTATGAGTCTGAACAATAAGATCCGCCACGGTATCATCGTCTTTAAGACCTTTTGCTTCCGCGTTCTCCTATGGCTGAGAACGCATCGGGAGCTTGTGACCTACGGTATCGTGGGCGGACTGACCACGGCGGTGGACTGGAGCATCAGCTTCCTTCTCTATCGCACCGACATGAATACCCACGCGGTCAACGTGATCGCCTGGACGGCGGCGGTGCTCTTTGCCTTTGCGGCCAATAAAAAGTGGGTATTCCGCAGCCGTACCAGGGCTGCGGCCCGCGTGACGGGTGAGCTGATCGCCTTTGCGGGGGGACGGGTTTTTTCCCTGGGGGTGCAGGAGCTTCTCTTCCTTCTGACGGTAGACGTTCTCGCGTGGCGTCCCACCTACGTAAAGATCCCGGTGGCGGTGCTGGTGGTCATCATCAATTATTTTTTGACGAAATTCGTATTCCGGAAGAAGCAGGACGAGGCTTCTCCGGAGGAAAGATCCGCCCCGAGGCCTACTGCCTATGCCAAGGGCCGCTCCGTCGTTATCGGCGGGGAATCCGAGAACACCCTCACACAGTCCGACACTTCCGAGCTCCCGGCACCCGACGCGGGTGATCCGATACAACAAACCGAAGGAGACATCCAATGAAGCTGAATTACAAGCGCACCATCCTCTGCGGCTTTGCCTTTTTCCTGATCACCGCCTTCTGGCAGGCCTACGACGCCACCATCCCCGTGATCCTTACCAACAAATTCGGTATGTCCCAGACCTGGTCGGGCGTCATTATGGCGCTGGACAACGTGCTGGCCGTCTTTTTGCTGCCTCTGTTCGGCACCCTGTCGGACAAATGCCGCGGCAAGCGCGGTAAGCGGACGCCCTTCATCGTGACGGGAACCATCCTGGCCGCCGTACTTCTCATGGGCCTGTCCATGGTGGACAACGCCCAGCTGAAGAACATTGCCGACGTGGCGAAAATAGACGATCCCACGGCTCTTTCGGTGGTCTACGACGCCCAGGCCGACGTCACGCTTCAGACCCCCGAGGGGGATAAATTCGTTCTCTCGGAGCGCTATACCAAGGAGCAGTTCACTGCCGTTCGCTGTGAGGTGACCGATCCTGAAACCGGTAAGACCGAGACCAATCCCGAGTATACCAACTACGTGGCGCCGGCACGCCAGGCCTACGTGGCGGTCAAGACGGCAGAGAACAGCACCGAGCTTATCGTATTCGTGGTGCTTCTGTTCTTACTGCTTCTCTCCATGGCCGTTTTCCGCAGTCCTGCCGTGGCACTCATGCCCGATATTACCGTCAAGCCCCTTCGCAGTAAGGCTAACGCCGTCATCAATCTGATGGGAACGGCGGGCGGTATTCTGGTGCTGGTGCTGGGTATGGTCTTTGCTACCTCGGCAGTAAAGAACGCCCTGATGAGCTATACCGTTTACTACGCCGTCATCGCGGGCATTATGCTGGTGGCGCTTGCCGTCTTCGTCCTCACCGTCCGTGAGCCGAAATGGGCGGCCGAGATGCAGAAGGACTCGGTTACCTACGGCATTGAGGAGGAGGAAACCGAAAAAGGGCCCAAGCGCAGTCTCACCAAGACCGAGATGCGCTCTCTCATCTTCCTTCTTCTCTCCATCGCCCTGTGGTATTTCGGCTACAACGCCGTGACCTCCAAGTACGCCGTTTACGCCTCCAATATTTTGAATAAAGACTACAACACGACCATGCTCCTGGCCCAGGCGGCGGCCATCGTGGCCTACGTTCCTGCCGGTATGGTGGCAGGAAAGCTGGGACGGAAAAAGACCATCCTGGGTGGTGTCGTGATGCTGGCGACCGCCTTCGGTGTGGCTGCCTTCCTGCGGGCCTCCAGTCCTACCGCGCTGATGAACGCCATGTTTGCTCTGGCCGGTGTGGGCTGGGCTACCATCAACGTCAACTCCTTCCCCATGGTGGTGGAGATGTGCTCGGGCGGCGACATCGGTAAGTACACCGGTTACTATTATACCGCCTCCATGATTGCCCAGATCATCACCCCTATTTTCTCCGGCTTCTTAATGGATCAGATCGGAGAAACGGTACTGTTCCCCTATGCGGCGATCTTTGCGGCACTGGCCTTCTTAACCATGGCCTGCGTCCGTCACGGCGATGCCAAGGCCCCTGCCAAGGGCTCGGTGTTGGAGCACCTTGACGTAGGAGACTGATTCGATGGACGTTATTGACATCGTTCTTGCATTGGTTTCGGTCCTTCCGGTTCTTTGCCTCGTCATCCTGTTTCTCGTGTGGCCGGACGACGGCAAAAAGGCCGAGCCCTTTCGCGGGAAACGCATCGCCCATCGCGGCCTCCACGGCGGAAGCGTGGTGGAAAACACCCTTCCCGCCTTTCAAAGAGCGGTGGAGCAGGGCTACGGTGTGGAGCTGGACATTCAGCTCTCCTCCGACGGGGTGGCGGTGGTCACTCACGACTACGACCTGAAGCGGGTTTTCGGTGTCGACCGAAAGGTAAAGGACTGCACGGCCGAGGAGCTGAAGGCACTTGGCGTTCCCACCTTACGCGAGGTGCTGGACGTTTTAGACGGTAAGGTACCCCTGGTAGCCGAGCTGAAGGGGGAGGACGGGGACCTGTCGGTCTGCCAAAAGGCGGCCGAGGTGCTGGATGAATATGACGGGCTTTTTTGTGTGGAGTCCTTCAATCCTCTTCTCCTCCGTTGGTTTAAGAAGAATCGTCCCGCTGTGATTCGCGGTCAGCTCTCGACCCGCTTTACCAAGAAAAATCGGGCGGGAAGCTCGCTTTTGAACTTTGCGCTCCGTCATTTGCTGCTCAACGTCCTGAGCCGTCCCCATTTCATTGCCTACGAGTTCCGCTATGCCGACAGCCGAGCCCTTCGCCTTTGCCGCCGGTGCGGCGCCCTCACCATGGGCTGGACGCCCAAGGGTGCTGAAGAAATTGCCCAAGCCGAAAAGGATTTCGATGCGGTGATTTTTGAGGAAAGGCCCGCAAAC
>SVSM01000034.1 GCA_015064295.1 Oscillospiraceae bacterium
ACATCGGGACGCCCTCTTTTTAAGCGCCCGGCATAAGAGGATCAGTAAGCAAATGGTGCAGACGGTGGTATATAAGTACCTGAACGCCGCCGGCTTTGATAACCGCGGCCTCTCGGTGCATAAGCTGCGCCATACCGCCGCCACCTTGATGTATCAGACGGGAAAGGTGGATATCCGCGTGCTGAAGGACATCCTCGGGCACGAGCAGCTCAATACCACCCAGATCTATACCCACGTTTCCAACAGTGAGATGGAGCGTGCCATGGAGCAGAATCCCCTGGCCGACATGACGGCAAAAAAGGTTGGGAAAAAGGAGCAAGCGTGACAGCGCTTGACAGAACCACAAAATTGTGGTAAGATATTTGAATAACGATAAAATCGGCAGCTTTCTGCCGTTTCCATAGGAGGAAATCACATGGCTGAATATAAAGCAAACGGCATCGCGGGCGATTATATGATCTACCGCGACAAGCCTCTGGTCCGCCAGGGCAATATGTACTGCTACGGCGATATGAAGGACGATTACGTTCTCTTTCTCTTGGTCTTCACCACCAAGAAGTCCGAGATCAACGGCGAGGAGATCCCCGACCACGTGATGGTGCAGGTCATGAGCACCGACGAGAGCAAGTCTCCCTCCGAGCGCCTGGCCAAGCAGTTTGAAAAGAACGGCCTCTACGACGCCATCGACATCGGCCTCATTTGGCTGGAAAAGCTCAATCGGAAGTAAGATATGGGTAAGCTTGTTCGATCGATCTCCCACGACGGTACCGTCATTATGATGGCCGCCGACACCTCCGATATCGTAGCGACGGCGCAAAGGATCCACGGTACCTCCAAGGTCACCTCGGCGGCGCTGGGACGGCTTCTGACGGGCGCTTCCTTTATGGGACAGATGCTAAAGGAGGAGAAGGGCACCATTACCCTTCGGATCAACGGCGGCGGCCCTTGCGGCTCGGTGATCGCCGTGGCAGATTCCCTCGGCAACGTCAAGGGCTACGTGATGGATCCCTCGGTGGAGCTTCCTCTGAAGGAAAACGGCAAGCTGGACGTGGGCGGCGCCGTCGGAACCGACGGATATCTCACGGTGATGAAGGATTTCGGAACCGGTGATCCCTATACGGGACAGGTGCCCATCGTATCGGGGGAGATCGCGGAGGATATTACCTCCTATTATGCCGTAAGCGAACAGATTCCCACCGTCTGCTCTCTTGGCGTGCTGGTGAATCCCGATAAGAGCATCGCCTGTGCCGGCGGATTTCTGATTCAGCTCCTGCCCGCCGCCGATGACGATACCATTACCATGGTGGAGGGCTGCCTTCGCAAGCTCAAGTCTGTGACCACCATGCTGGCTGAGAACATGACGCCCGAGGATATCTGCCGCGAGGTGCTGAAGCCCTTTGAAATGGAGATCCTCGACGAGTTTGACATTGCCTTCCGGTGCGATTGCTCCCGGAAAAAGGTGGAGCGAGCTCTGATCTCCGCCGGCTTCGAGGAGCTGGAGGACATGTCGAAGGATCCCGTTACCTCGGTGAGCTGCCAGTTCTGTACCGAAAAGTACGAATTTACCTCCGAGGACATTCGCCGCATTTTGATCAAGGCGAGTAAGTAAGAGGACACCGTGAGGCGCGGAGAGAATGCGGGGCGCTGCCCCGAACCCCGCTTAAGGAACTTTTTGGAAAAAGTTCCTTAAGAATCTTCAAAAACCTTGAACGGCCGAAAACTGCGTTTTCGGCGGTATATGTCAAAAGACAAAAAAGCCGACAGGTGCAGATCTGTCGGTTTTTTTGTGAAACGGGAGGGGATTCGGTCCTTTTGAGGCCGAAATTGAACAAAAATCGAGAAATATTTACAAAAAACATGGGTTTGATCGGTTGCACCGTCGTCGGCTTTCTGTTATAATAGAAATAAAGAATCAAACTGCTTGATGAAGGGAAGGACGATCCGATGTTGAAACCGAGGATCCTGACGGCCGGTCAGGTTTGCACGGAGCTGATCTTAAAGAGCCGCATACTGCCCACTCCCGGCACCCGGGCGAAGGGGGACAGCTTTTATTATCTTCCGGGAGGCCGGGGACTTCATTCCTCGGTGGCGCTGGCCCGTCTTGGGGCCGACGCCGTCATTTGCACCCGCCTGGGGGATGACAGCTACGGAAACGACCTGACGGAATATCTGGTCTCCGAATCGGTGGACACCCGCTTTCTCGTGAAGGAGCGGGGGGAGGACACTGCGCTTTTGGTGCGGCTTCTTGAGGAGATGACCGCCGAGCGACACCTAATCTATCTCGGCGCCGGTGAGCGCATGCGGGACACCGATATTGAGGATGGATTTGTCTGCTATCCCGATGCGGTGATGCTTCACGGTGAGCTGACCCCTCAGGTCTACGATGAGGCAGCAAAGCTTGCAAGAGAGCAAAAGCTGCCCCTGTTCCTGGTATCTCTGCCGGACCCCGACCGCTATCCGCTGAGCCGTCTCGGTGCCTGCGAGATCCTGTCGGTGGACGAGGACGAGGCGCAGCGTGCTACCGGGATCCGTCCCTCTGATCAGGAAAAGTGCATGAAGGCCTGTATGGCACTGACCCAGCAGGTCAAGACAAGCTACGTGGTCCTGCGTCTCGGCGAGAGGGGATGCTTCCTCTTTGACGGTCTCTATTATCATTTCTTCTCCTCCTACGATGTGCCGCAGCCAAACGGCGTCAACAGCGACGAGGCCTTTACGGCGGCCCTTGTCCTGGAATATCTCCGCTCCGAAGGAGACATCAAGCGCTCCTGCGAGTTTGCCACCGTTGTGAGCGCCATCTACTTGACGAGAGGCGGCGGCCTTCGCGGCTATCCCTCCATGGAGGACGTATATCGCTTCATCCGCCGCAATGACATAGATTTCACCTTGGAGTGAGGGGACTGCCATGAGCTATATCAAATCCGAAGGCACCTTTCTGTCGGCCGATCGGAAGACCGAGGTGCATTACGTCCGCTATATCCCCGAGGGGAATCCCATCGCCATCCTGCAGATCAGCCACGGTATGTGTGAGCATCTGGGACGGTACGAGCTTGAGGGCTTTGTTTCGGCTCTGACCGAGCAGGGAATCGTGGTCTGCGGAAACGACCATCTCGGCCACGGACAAACCGCCTCCTCGGAGAGTGAGCTTGGCTATTTTGAGGATTATCGAAATTTGGTGGACGATTTACATACCCTGAACGGGATCCTCCGTAAGACCTATCCGCGGTTGCCGTACGTCCTTTTCGGACATAGCATGGGATCGTTTTTGGCAAGGGCCTATATGGTGACCTATTCCGATGTTGACGGCGTGATCCTTTGCGGCACCAGCGCGGGGAACCAGCCCCTCGGCCTTGCCAAGGCCCTGGCGTCGATGATCGCCGCCCTGCGGGGAGACCACCACCGGAGCAAGCTGCTCCGCGCTCTCTCCTTTGCAGGCTACAATAAGGCCTTTGCCGCCGAGCGGGACGGAAACTCTTGGCTCAGCGCCCTGCCTGCGGTGCGGGCACGGTACCGCGACGACGAAAAAAGCGGCTTTCTTTTTACCGCTACGGCCTATCGGGAGCTGTTCAAGCTTCTGGCCTTCGTTTCCTCCGACGATTGGGCCCGTGAGGTTCCGCTGTCCCTACCCGTGTTTCTGATTGCGGGAGATGCCGATCCCGTAGGAGACAACGGCGAGGGGGTTAAGGAGGTTTACGGACGCCTGGAGGACCACGAGCTGAACGAGCTCAAAATGAAGCTCTATCCCGGCGGCCGCCATGAGATCCATAACGATCTCTGCCGCGAGGAGGTCATGGCCGACATTGTGGCCTGGGTTCGTGAGGTGGCGGAGGGCGTGGTAGCCTGCCGCAGCTATGAGAGTTTTCCCTTTGGGAGGTTGGTGTCGTATGAAGAAACGATTGATGGGCATTGATTACGGCGACGTCCGTACCGGTATCGCGGTTAGCGATGCCCTTGGGATCCTTGCCTGTGGTGTTGGGACCTTCAAGGCAAGCGGGAAGCGGGCACTCATCGCCCTGATCGCCGAGCAGGCAGAGGCTCACGGCATCGACGAGTTCGTCATGGGAAACCCCATCAACATGAACGGTACCGTAGGGGAACGCTCCGAAAAGGTGCGGCGTCTGGCCGAGGAGCTGGAGGCCGAAACCGGCAAGCCGGTCCATCTATTTGACGAGCGGTGCACCACCATGGCGGCCCACCAGATCCTCAACATGACCGACACCCGCGGAAAGAAGCGGAAGGATGCGGTGGATACCCTATCGGCGCAGATCATTCTGCAGAACTATATGGACAGCCACAAGGCGG
This sequence comes from Oscillospiraceae bacterium, assembly GCA_015064295.1. Taxonomy (GTDB): domain Bacteria; phylum Bacillota; class Clostridia; order Oscillospirales; family CAG-272; genus Colimorpha_A. The sequence goes on from SVSM01000034.1 coordinate 4,300, forward strand.
AAATGGAAAAAGAATAAGGCGACGGCGGTTTTGGATTGACAAAGCCGCCGTTCTTTGTTATAATGGTGTCATGACCGAGCCGGACACTCGCGCGGTATGGCGCCGTAAGGTATTACCGTGAGGAAAGTCCGGGCTTCACAGAGCAGGGTAACGGATAACGTCCGCCGAAGGCAACTTTAGGGAAAGTGCAACAGAAATAAACCGCATGACCTGTCATGTAAGGATGGAAAGGCGAGGTAAGAGCTCACCGGCGCTCATGGTAACATGGCGCAACTGTAAACCCTACCCGAAGCAACTCCCCAATGGGATAACGGGAAACCGTTCTGCTTGCTCGGCAGATATCCCGGGGCGGCTGGAGCCGTGTGGCAACACACGGTCGAGATAGATGAGTGAACGGCAGTCTTCCTTGGCAAGAAGCTGCGACAGAACCCGGCTTACAGGCTCGATCTGCCCCCGATGCGTCGGGGGCGCTTTTCTTTTTGACCGACCAAACAGGAAAATATTGTTGGGATTGCAAGAAAATTTTTAGAATATTTTACGTTGGGTATTGCAAAAATAAGGAAAATGCGGTATAATGAACATGAAAGCAGAAAGGCATAGACGCATACGGCGTTGGTGAACGGAGATGGCAGTCAGACTCAGTACCAAATATGCAGGTAACGGAATCGAGGAAAAGCTCTCCATAATGGAGGGGGAGGTCAAGGCGGCGGTCAAAACGCTTCGGGAAGGAAGCGGCGCCGGCTCCGACTTTCTCGGTTGGGTCGATCTTCCGCAAATCTACGACAGGGAGGAGTTCTCCCGCATCAAGAAGGCGGCCGAACGGATCCAACGGAGCTGTGATGTTTTTGTCGCCATCGGCATCGGCGGCTCTTACCTCGGTGCCAGAGCGGCAATCGAATTTGTGAAGTCTCCCTTCTACAATGCCTTGAAGAAGGACACCCCCGCGATCTACTTTGCGGGTAATAACATTAGTTCCGCTTATCTTAACGAGATCCTCTCCCTTTGTGAGGAAAAGGATATTTGTATCAACGTCATTTCCAAATCGGGCACAACCACCGAGCCTGCCATTGCCTTTCGTGTTTTTCGCGAGCTGTTGGAAAGAAAATACGGTGAGGAGGGCGCAAGAGAGCGCATCTTCATTACTACCGACAAAGCCAAGGGTAAGCTGAAGGAGCTGGCCGACGAAAAGGGGTATGAAACCTTTGTGGTTCCCGATGACATCGGTGGCCGCTACTCGGTGCTCACCGCCGTGGGGCTTCTGCCCATCGCGGTGGCCGGTATCGATATCGATGCGATGATGCGGGGGGCTTCCGATGCCCGGATTGCTTTCCGTGACCCCGACGTGAAAAAGAATGACGCCTACCGCTATGCGGCGGCTCGCAACCTGTTGTTCCGTGAGGGTAAGACCACCGAGATCTTAGTTACCTACGATCCCGCCCTTGCCATGATGAACGAATGGTGGAAGCAGCTCTACGGGGAAAGCGAGGGCAAGGACCTGACGGGTATTTTTCCCGCCTCCGTGGTCTTTTCCACCGACCTTCACTCATTGGGCCAGTATATTCAGCAGGGTGTCCGCAATCTTTTTGAGACGGTCATCGATATTCAGCAGGATAACAGCCCCTTCGTGATCCCTCACGACCCCCGGAACATCGACGAGATGAACTTCATCTCGGGAAAAACCGTCCATGAGGTCAACCGCAACGCCTTCCTCGCTACCGTCCTGTCCCATACCGACGGCGGCGTCCCGAATCTGATTCTGGAGCTGGATAGCAGAACGGCCTATGACTTTGGATATCTTGTGTACTTCTTCGAGCTGGCCTGCGGCGTTTCGGGGTATATCCTCGGTGTGAACCCCTTCGACCAGCCCGGTGTAGAGGGATACAAGAACAATATGTACGCACTCCTGGGAAAACCGGGTGCCGAAAATGAAGCCCGTCGCAACGAGCTTCTGAAAAGAATCCAATAACGAAAATCATTTTTTGGAGGTACAGGCATATGCTGAAACTCATCGTGGGGCTGAAGGGCTCCGGAAAGACCAAGACCATTGTGGAGATGGCCAACGCCAAGCTTGCTGAAACAACGGGCGCCGTCGTGTTCATCGAAAAGGGCACGAAGCTGATCCATGAGGTAAAACATCAGGCGAGACTTCTCAACACCGATGAGTATCTGATCGGTAACGCCGCGCAGCTTTACGGCTTCGTCGCCGGTAACTACGGCGGCAATCACGACGTTGGCGATATCTTCATCGATTCCGCCCTCAAGATCTGCGGCAACGACCTGAATGACTTTTCGCAGTTCCTTGACAACGTGATCGCCTTTACCGAAACCCATCCCGTGAACTTCGTGATCACCTCGTCGCTGGCGGTGGAGGATCTTCCCGAAAAGTATCAGAAATATCTCTGATCGAATACATCATACCGAAGGGCTCCGCGCCGCGTACGGCGGCGGAGCCCTTTTTCTCAAATTACTTTTTATAAGCGGATTTGTCAATGGCAAGATTTCCTCATGTGCATAGAATGGTAGGGAAGACCCAACCTTTTGGTCGGTGTCTTTTCGAAATCTATATGGAGGAATATCGAATATGGCTGATAACAGAACCTGCCAGCCCTGCGGAAGCGCCGGGCGCGAGACGGTCTGCATCGACTGCAACCGTGTCCTTGACAGCTGCAAGGATAAGGATTGCTTTGCCGACGTGCGGGTCTATCTCACGGAATTCGGGCAGGAGCTTATTGAAAAATGCGCGGCGATTCGGGTGAAATGCACCAAGATCGTCGGCGTGAACATCGACACGGAACCGGTACAGTTCAACCGCGGCTTCTATCAAGTACTTATCCGCTTCTACGTGAAGCTGGTGTTTGAGTGCTGCGTGAACGTAGGAAGACCTCAGGAATTTGAGGGTATCGCCGTCTGTGACAAGAAGGTGATCCTCTACGGCAGTGAGGGCAACGTCAACATCTTCAAGAGCTGCCCCAGCTGCGACTTCTGCTCTCCCGCGCCGGAAGGAAGCGCGACCACCAACCTTCCCACCGTGGTGCTGGAGACGGTGGATCCCATCGCACTGTCTGTGGGTACCTCGCCGCGGGATTGCTGCTGCCGTCCCTGTGGTGTTGGGGAGATCCCCGACAACGTAGCGGCCTTTGTGAACGGCTGCCTGACCGACGGATACGACGGCTGCAAGCAGCTTTACGTTACCCTCGGCTTCTTCTCGGTGGTTCGCATCGAGCGTCCCGGTCAGTATCTCGTTCAAGCTACCGAGTACAGCGTTCCCGAAAAGGAATGTGTGCCCTGTGACGAGGAGGATCCTTGCGCGCTCTTTGAGCGTATGGCGTTCCCCGTCAACGAATTTTCGCCCCCACCCTATAAGTGCTGAGTCCCGCTTTCTCGGAGGTTTCCTCCGAGAAAGCGGGACGGACAAGCTGAAACGATTTTCCACAGGAGACATTCATGAGTCCATCAAAGGAGCCGATCATCGGTACGCTGAACGAGCATACCCTGCATCTGGCGCTGAAGCATTACTGTGAGCCAGACAGACAATACCACGAGATCCCTCTCATGGGATTTGTGGCCGATGTTTTGCGGGGTGGGCATATCACCGAGATCGAGACTCGCTCCTTCACAAACGTAAAACGGAAGCTGAAGGCCTTTCTGGAGGCGCACACCGTGACGGTGGTGTACCCCATAGCGGTGCGGAAATGGGTGATCTGGATCGATCCCGAAACCGGCGCGCTGTCGGAAAGACGAAAGTCTCCCAAAAAGGGAAGGCCTCTTGACGTGGTATACGAGCTGTATAAGCTTTTGCCGTACCTGTCTCATCCCCATTTTCGTCTCAAGCTGATCTTCTGTGAGGTGGAGGAATATAAGCGCCGTGACGGATGGAGTCACGACGGCAAGCGGGGTGCCACCCGTGAGGAGAGGATCCCCATTGGCTTCTTGGGAGAGCAGACGTTTGCTTACCCCGCCGATTATCAAGAGCTGGCAGACGTGATTCCCAAAGGGGAATTTACCGCCGCATCCTTTGCCAAGGCAAACAAGCTGAAGGGACGCTATCCGTGGTACGCACTGAAGATCCTGACGGCTACCGGTGTCGTAGAGCAATGCGGACGGCGGGGAAAGGCCTTTCTCTACCGCCGATCCACCCCGTCAGAGGAGCTTTTCCAGTAGCCGCCTTGCCGCTTCGTTATCATAGGTGGCAACCAGGACGGCGTACCGCCCGTTGACGTAGACGAGAGGGTCCTCGGCCGGGTAGTCCTCGTTCATCTTGTTGTGGAATGTCAGGAGCCGTGCCCGCCGATGCAGCAGCTTGGCAACCTCGTCAGCATCGGACGCCGTCTTTGTGCGGATGACGTGGATCTCAAAAAATGCCGTGGCATCGGATAGGATCAAACGGAAATCCTCGATCTTATCCCACTCGGGAAGCCTTACCGTCTCGCCGGTATACAGATAGCCAAACTGTTCGGGAGACAGATATCCTACCTCATATTTACGTCCGTTCTTTACGTACTGCGTGGCGGGAGGAAGGGAAGGATAGAGGTTCAGAAGCTTGAAGGCCATGTCGTCGGCCGTCATATTTGCTGAACAACAGCCGGTTAGGAGAATGCAAAACGCGAATAGCATGAGCGTGATGCGACAGATGTTTTTCATAATACGCTCCCCATTTATTTTCCCTATTATATGGCAGAATGAGCGCCTTCATGATTGGCGACAGTTCATAAAAAATTAATAATTATTCTGCCGCACCCCTCTTGCAAAAGAAATTGGTTTGTGGTATAATACTGTCCATGCACAGGGGTATAGCTCAGCAGGTAGAGCAGCGGTCTCCAAAACCGCGTGTCGCGGGTTCGATTCCTTCTGCCCCTGCCAAGAAAAAAGCCATTCGCGTAAGCGAATGGCTTTTTTCAACTAAATCCGCCGGTGGCGGGAGAAATCCACCTGCGGTGGATGAAATCGCTTCGCGATGAAATCCGACTTCGTCGGGATAGGAGCGGCGGATTTAATTTCATCTGAGGCAGTACGCCGAAGATTTCATCCGAGCTTGCTCGGATTTCATCGCGCGTAGCACGATTTCATTGACTATTTTGAGATTTTATGATATAATAACCGAAAGAGGTGATAACTATGGCAGAAAACAAGCTCGCAGAGATGTCAACTGATTTTGCAGTTAAAATTTTTAATTTGACAGACGGTATTAAAGGTCATTATTCTTTAGCCAATCAGCTCGAAAGAAGCGGCACAAGCATCGGTGCAAACATTAGAGAGGCTAAATATGCCCACAGCAAAGCGGACTTTGTTGCCAAATTGCAGATATCCCTCAAAGAGTGTTATGAAACAGAGTATTGGATTGAGATTGCACAAAAAGCAAATATCATTTCGGATGAGATTGCGAAAAGTGTGTCGCACGATTGCGGCACGATCCGCAGAATGTTGATTGCCTCGATCAACACGGCGAAGGAGAATGCGAAATGAATACAGACATAATTGAAAAAGCAAGACAGCAATTTGTTAAAGCGTCTGAAGAGTTCAATTTCACATTTGTAAGCCCTTATCCTTTGGATGAAGATGCTAATCTTTACGCTTTTGGCTTTATTGATGGCTATGCTTCAAAAAACGGAGCAATTATTGCTTTGGTCGAGCCACCGCAATATGAAGCTGAGAGGGATGTTGTTGAGTGGTGCAAAAAACACGATAGATGGTTAAGTAAAATCAATATCGAGCCGTTGCTTGGAGAATACGATCGCTCGTATTTTCAAGAATTAGTAGATGATTGGAAAATAAATTTACAAAAATTTCGTTTGCAAGCATGGCGTTAAAAGTTCGGTAGAAGCGGAACCTTTTAACTCCCATCACCGCCAAGGGATAAGTCTATCCACCGACCGAAAAACACGGATCGATTTCGAAAAAACTTGTGGTACGGATAGATTTTGAAAGGGTGTGCCAAAAATACACGTCCCGTTTTGACGGGGCGTGTATTTTTTTGACAAAAGGGAAGGAATCGAAGGGCGCGTGTCAGAAAATGCTCCGGGGGAGCATTTTCCCGCGCCACCGCTCCGCCCGCAGGCGGGCGATTCCTTCTGCCCCTGCAAACATACGTCGAAGAGCCGTTTCTCCTTCTACTTGTAAACGATTCACTGTAAAAACCGCTGTTTATTAAAAAAATATTAATATTTTCCTGAAAAAGGGGTTGAATTTCAAAATACGCAGTGATATAATGATAGTATAATGCTATCCGTCTACTCTGCGGTCAGATGGCGGAGGGCAAATCATTTGGGTTAACATCCTTCAGTTTTCAAAACAAAAGTAATTTTAATCGGAGGCACGATAATGAAAACGAGAAGCATATCCTTAGTAAGCGCTCTGTGTTTGCTGCTGGTTGTGTTTTGCGTTGTTGGTCTGACGGCCTGTGGTGGTTGCTCCCACCAATGGGGCGACTGGACTGCGACAACGCAGGCAACCTGTACCGAAGCGGGCGCACAGGAGCGCAAGTGCTCAAAGTGCGGAGAGATCGAAACGTCCGCCATTGAGGCGCTGGGTCACGATTGGGCAGAGGCCACTTGCTTGGCTCCCAAAACCTGTAAGACCTGCTCGCTGACGGAGGGAGCGGCGCTGACCGACCATGCCTATACCGTTGAGGCGGTCAAGGACGAGGCGCTGAAGTCTGCTGCTACCGAGGAAAGCGCGGCCGTGTACTACAAGTCCTGCGTCTGCGGTGCCATCAGTACCAATGACGCCGACACCTTTACCAGCGGCAGTCCCCTTGAACACGTTCATGGGTTTACGCTTGAGACGGTAAAGACGGAAGCTCTGAAGACCCCCGCAACCTGCGAGAAGGCGGCGGTCTATTTCCGTTCCTGTGCCTGCGGTGCCATCAGCACCAGCGGTGCCGATACCTTTACAAACGGTGCGGCTCTCGGCCATAAGGACGAGGATCACAACCACGTTTGTGATAACAAGTGCGGCAAGAAGAACATGGGAACCCATGCTGATTCCAAGAAGGATGACGACCATCTTTGCGATTACGGCTGCGGTGTTGCCATTGAAAAGTGTTCCGACGCCGAGGGGGATGACGACCATGCTTGCGACGTATGCGGCAAGGAAAACGTAACTGCCCACGACTTTGGCGACGCTACCTGCGGAACGCTTGCCACCTGTCCCGAGTGCGGTCTGACCACCGACGAGACCGGTAATCACGTCTTCAACCAGTCGGTTGTTAAGGCGGAAGCGCTGAAGTCTGCCGCAACATGCGACAGTCCTGCGGTGTATTTCAAGTCCTGTACCTGCGGTGCCATCAGTACCGCTGAGGCCGACGTCTTTACCGACGGCGATGCCCTTGAGCACAAGGACGAAAACCATGACCATCTTTGCGATCTCGGCTGCGGAAAGGACGACATGGGAGATCATGCCGATTCCCCTACCGACGACGATCACGTCTGCGACTACGGCTGCGGTGCTACCCTTGAGGATTGTGCCGACGCCGAAAACGACGGCGACCACGTCTGCGACGTCTGCGATAAGGCCGACGTAAGTTCTCACCAATACGGCGACGCTACCTGCGAAACCCCTGCCACCTGCTCCGAGTGCGGCGGCACCACCGGCAGAGAGCTCGGCCACAAGGACGAGGATAAGGACCATGTTTGCGACCGCGAGTGCGGAAAGACCGACGTAGGAACCCACGCCGATTCCGCAACGGACAACGACCACGTCTGCGATTACGGTTGCGGCGCTGTTCTTGAGGAATGTACCGATTCCGCTACCGATGACGATCACGTCTGCGATAACGGCTGCGGCGCCGTTCTCGAGGATTGTGCCGACGCCGAAAACGACGGCGACCACAGCTGCGACGTCTGCGGTAAGGCTGACCTGACCGATCACAGCTACGGCGACGCTACCTGTGAGGCTCCTGCCACCTGCTCCGAGTGCGGCGGCACCACCGGCGAAGCCCTCGGCCACGAGGACGAGGATAAGGACCACGTTTGTGACAACGAGTGCGGAAAGG
>SVSM01000004.1 GCA_015064295.1 Oscillospiraceae bacterium
CTGATGCACCGCCTTGTAATCATAATAAAAAGACGTGGTTAAAAACCACAGAAAGAGGCAACCAATGAAAATGCGCAAAATTTTCGCAATTCTTCTTTCTACCGCACTTCTGATGGCTCTCGCTATCGTTCCCACTAGCGCTGCTTACAGAACTCCCGCTGCTAGCGATGTCAACGAGGCTGTTGAGACCAACGGCGAAAAGACCTTTGTAGTTGATGGCAACTATGCTGAGGTTAACCTCACCATTACCGAGGGTAAGGCTTCCGTTTGCTTTGGTAACACCCTGACGGTTGATACCCTGAACGTCACCTTCGAGTACGTTTCCGACACCGAGGTTACCTACCACATCAGAGGTAAGTCCTCTCAGACCATCGAGAACAACCTGACCACCGACTCCAACGTGATCACCGTTTCTGCTATGGTTGTTGGCACCGACGTTATCGTTAACGTTAACGGCGCTGAGAAGACCATTGCTCTCTCCACCGGTGCTATCGCCGGCACTCCCATTGATACCGGTTTTATTGGTGTTAAGGTGCTCGGTAAGAGCCGTATCGACGACACCCCTGGTACTGTTACCATCAATACCTTCGCTCAGGGTACTGCCCTTGCTTCCATCGAGGATGGTACTACGGATGTAGAGATCGGCGTTAAGCCCACCATCACCCCTGATGAATACCTCGAGGTTACCATCGTAGCTGGTGAGTTCAATTTCGTTTACACCCCTGAGACCTACAGATGGGATGCTGACGCTAACGAGTACGTAATCGACGTTCCTTCTTCTTGGGCTGGCAACGACGGTGTTAACAACATCATCACTGTTACCAACCTCTCCAGCGTTGCTGTTGACGTGGAAGTAACCTCTACCGTTTTGGCTAATACCGATGGCGTTACCTTCTCGCTCGACGTCACCGAGGAGACCCTCGCCGCTGCTACTGTTGATTCCGAGCCTTCTGTTGTCATCACCGGTACTATCGGCGGTGTTCCCGGCTCCACCTATGAGACGAGCGAAGATGGCACGGTTCTGACCAACATCGGTACCATCACCGTTAGCGTTTTCCGCGCTGCAATTTAACCGCATAATTAACACGATTGTTTAACAAGCGTTCGGCGGTACGCATCAACCGCCGAACGTACGATCGCACGTAACCCGATGACGGGAGAGCGCCGACGAAGACATCGGCGTTCTCCTGTCCCAAAAACACGAAAGGGCAATAGACCGATGGCGGAATTAAATAAAAAAGTCAAAAACCAAAACGAAGAAGAAGAAGAAGAAAAATCCAAAAAACGGTATCTTCTTCTTTTGTTGCTGTTGCTACTGATCATCATGACCCTGGTTGCCGGCATGTTTATGTTAATTTCGGATCGCAACAGACCGGTTGACCCCCCCGATTATCAGTTGAAACCCGATGATACCAATGCCGAGACCATGACAGGCGATCCGGACGATAAGCTGGAGGCACCCTCCCAGGGAGGCAGTGCCGTCTCGATCCAGTATTCCGATAAACTTTCCATCAATCTTTCCACCGGAAAGATGACGCTTCAATTGGGTAACCCCCATAAATCCCTCAGCAGCATGACCGTGAAGATCATCGTGCAAAACGTGACCATCTTTGAAAGCGGTCTTCTGCGCCCCGGCCATCAGCTCCGTGAGCTGACGCTTCCCAAGGATACCCTGAAAATGCTCTCCGAAGGTAAATACAACGGAAAATTCAGCTTGAACTTCTTTAACGAAGACGGCGAAAAGAGCATTGTCGAAAGTGATATCCCCGTTACCATTACCGTCAAAGAGTGACGGTCTGCATCCAATCCTTTATGGATTCTATAAACCTTGGATTTTCCAGCGCGGGTTGATGCTGCCGCGTTGAAATCATAAATATTTCGTGGTTAAAACCACAGAAAGAGGCAAACAATGAAAATGCGTAAACTCTTTGCAATCCTCGTTGCTTCCGCCCTTCTTGCTGCTCTGGCCATCGTGCCTACGAGCGCAGCATATGTTATTGACTACACCACTACTCATACCTTTGCGTCCCAAGCAGACCTTGGTGACCTGGCACCCGAGGGTAACGTAACCGTTTCGGATAACGCTGCTGTCATTGCCGCTAACGGGTATATGCTTAAGGCTTTTACGGCAAACACGTACAACGCCATGGAGCTTCAGATGACCGTAACGGCCGGTTCTGTTTCGATCCGTATGGGTAAAACCAGCTCCGCATCCTTCCAGGTGAAGTTCACCGCCACGGATTACACCATCTATACCGACAATCCTGCCGCCGGTGCCTTCCAGCGCACGGTTAAGACCGCTTCCTACACGGACAGCATCGTTTTCTCCTACGTAATTGATAAGATCAGCAACAAGGCTATCTTCACGGTAAACGGTGAAGAAACCGTTCTGAATGCTGTTGTAACGGATGCTGAGGCTACTCCCCTTGTCAATGCTGGTCCTCTCGACGTCTCCTTCACCAACTGGGCCGGCTTCGGTATTTTTGCTGATGGCACCGCAAACGCCTCCGTTTCCTCCATCAAGCTTGGTGCCGCTGTTAGCACCATCGTTCAGGAAAGCGACAAGGACGTTACCGTTACCGTGGACCCCACCAACCAGGATGCTACTCCCGCTACCAAGGACGTTACCATCGCGTTTGGTGATTTCGCTTTCACCTACACCGTAACCAACAAGGTTAACCCCAGCAATGGCGAGGTTCTTGAATCCGAAGGTACTTGGTCTGCTACCACCGATACCGTCCAGATCACCAACAATACTGTGGCAGGCTATGAGGGCGAGAACGTTACCGTTTGGGCTACCGCTTCCTACGCTCCCGTAGCAAACGCTGTTCCCGGCGTATCCTTCGATCTTGACAACACCAACGCTAACGAGCTCGGCTCCGGCGAGGACGTTACCATCACCGGTACCCTCTCCGGTACTCCTACCAATGTGAAGGATGCTGCCGTTGCCGTTGTGCTCGGTACCATCACCGTTGTTGTTGAATCTGTAGACCCCTCCGTTTAATTTCGTTTTCTGAATCGACGTTTTAGCATCAGCGGCCGATTCGATTCACTCGATGCAGGAGAGCCGGCCTCGGCCGGTCTCTCCTGCACCCTAAGCGGCTCCGCGCAAATCCTTGCAATCCTCTCTTGCCTCTTTCGATTTCAGCAATCCCCGCAGAGCAAACGCGCGCTCTGCCTGACCCTTAATAGCGTTGATAAATTGACAAATTGTCATACAGTATAACCGCCGCCTTGGCGGTGCAGGGAGATAACGATGAAAACGGCTGTCAAAGTTCTTGCTATCGTAGCGCTTTTCAGTGTATTGGCCATGAGTCTTGTTTGGATCTTTTGGCCCGCCAAGCCGGTTCCTCCCTTTGTCCCACCTCTTCACGACGAGGGTGCCGTTCTCGGCACCCCCGCGCCCGACAAACAGTACGGTTATGCACAGGGGCCCTTAAACGATTATTACGACTTCTTCGTTGCTACCACGCCCCGCCTCGTCAACGGCGAGATCCTGCTGTTTCTTACTAACCCCGAAAAAAACAACGCGCTTTTGCGTGTGAAGGTATATAACGGCGATGAACTGATCGCCGAAAGCGGCTATCTGAACCCCGGTGAGTACCTTGAGGCCATCAGTGCCCCCGGCGCTACGCCCGGGACGATCCGCATAAAGGTCATGTCCTACGAGCCAGAGACTTGGTATAGCCTTGGTGCTTGTTCCATGTCGATTCCCTTGGCATTACCCTTGATGATCGATCCCACGGAGTCGTCCTCGACCTCCGATACCGATGAATCGTCCTCGACGCCTGATTCCTCGGAGTCGTCCTCGACGCCTGATTCCTCGGAGTCGTCCTCGACCTCTGATCCGACGGAATCAACGTAATTTGAAAGGAAACCGCAATGAAACGATCCCAGCAGCTTATCAGCATTGCTGCCGCCGCTTTTCTTTTCGGCTCTCTTGTTTGTTCTGCTGAATCCCATGTTGCCACAGGCACGAAGGACGTGCTCGTATCCATTCAGGTTACTACCTTGAACGGCACGGATCTTGAGGAAGGGAAGGAGATTGCTCTGGAATGTGGCACTAAGCTTGAAATCCCCGCCGGCGCCGGCTTCGATCTTGTGATCGTTAACGCAGGCAAGGACGGCGATGAGAACGCCAATCGCTACGTTCTTGACAAGCTTGGTGACGACAAGGAGTTGCATTATGCTTGGCTCCTTCATCCCGATAAAGCGGATAGTAGCGGAGGCGACGTCAAGATCCCCGTCGAGGTTTCGGACAAATTCCGCCCCGATCATATCTTTATTATCTCCAACGGTGTGCTGACCCCCGCCCAATTTGAGACGGAGGGTGAAATCGTCTATCTCGTTCTTTCCGGCCCGGCCTATCTTGTGTATGCCACCGAGGCGGGCTACGAGCCGGCTCCGCCCACCGGACAACTTAGCCTTGTGTTCCTGTTCCCGGCCTTGAGCGTGGTCTGCCTGCTTGGCTACCTCGTTCTGACTGACCGGAAGCGCAAGGAAACCATTTAAGTCAATTTTATGGCAAAATGCCATTAAGGAGGAAACTATGAAAAAACAAAACGTCTTAAGGATCCTGCTCTTTGTCCTCTGCGCAGTTCTGTCCCTCGGCTTCACCGTGGGTGCAGAAGAAGAGGCAGCCGAATGGGGCCTTGCCAACTACGACTTTGACGTAGAACCTTCCGGCAACGGTGTTATCAACGAGGGCACCGTTAAGGACGGCAAGCTGATCCTCGCCCAGAATGCACAGGGTGCTGCTGCGTCCTTCTACACGTCGAAGGCGTCTACCACTGCTACCCAGATCAAGAGTGAGATTTCTGTCCGCTCCCTTCAGGGTTGGGTCAGAATCTGCTTTACCAACAAGGTCTCCGCTCAGGGTTACCAGATCCAGGTTAGAGCTGACGGCGACGTGCTCCTGTTCGGCGGTCCTAGCAACGGCTACATCGACAAGATCGGCTCCTACGATCCTACCACCTTCTGCAAGATTTCCTTTGAGATGGACCTTGATGAAGACGTGATCCGTATCGCTATTGGCGATGCTGAAGCTAAGGAATACAACGCCACTATGTCTGCTTACTACGCCAGCAATAACTACGACACCCGCGGATATTCTCGTGTTCTGGTAGTCGGCGCTACTCCCGACGCTTCCGCCGAGGTCGATTACATCCGCGTGATGTCCACCGCGGCTCCCGAGACCGAGCCTGCGCCCACTGAACCCGCTCCCACCGAGCCTGAGACCACCACTCCCGCGACCGCCGCTCCCGAAGGTTCTGACGCCCCTGCCGGCGACGTAACCACCGGTGCACAGGGTGGGGAGGAGAAGCCCTCTAACCTCGGTTTGATCATCGCTATCGTTGCAGCGGTTGTCGTTGTGGCAGTCGTTGTGATCGTCGTGATCAAAAAGCGCAAGTAAGAAATTGAAATGCAGTCAGCTTGACTGCACCCCTTCCTTATGGATTTTCCAAAACGGGTGCGTTACCGTTTTGAAATCATAAAACAAGTGGTATATCCACAGAAAGAGGTCAATATGAAGACTCGCAAGTTTTTCGCCCTTCTCCTTTCTGCCGTGCTATTGATGGCTTTGGCTGTCGTACCTGCAAGCGCAGAAAATGAGCCGAACTACACTCTTACCCACACCTTTGCCGCTGCCGGCGACCTTGGTAACCTGGCCCCCGAGGGTGGCGTAACCGTTGAAGGTAACGCTGCAAAGATTGCCGCAGGCAAATATATGCTTAAGGAATTTACGGCAAACACCTACAACGCCATGGAGCTTAAGATGACTGTAACGGCCGGTTCTGTTACGATTCGTATGGGTAAAACCAGCTCCGCATCCTTCCAGGTGAAGTTCACCGCAAATGATTACACCATCTATACCGAGAATCCTGCCGCCGGTGCCTTCCAGCGCACGGTTAAGAAGGCTTCCTACACGGGTAGCATCGTTTTCTCTTACATGATTGATAAGACCACCAACAGAGCTATCTTCACGGTCAACGGCGACGAAACCGTTCTGGCTGCTGTCGTGACGGAATCTTCTGCTACTCCCCTTGTCAATGCTGGTCCTCTCGACATCTCCTTCACCAACTGGGCCGGCTTCGGTATTTTTGCTGATGGCTCCGCAAACGCCTCCGTTTCCTCCATCAAGCTGGGTACCGTTAGCTTCACCAATGGCGGTGGCGGTAATGAAGACGATAATGATGACAACGTAAGCTACACCCTTACCCACACCTTTGCCGCTGCCGGCGACCTTGGTAACCTGGCCCCCGAGGGTGGCGTAACCGTTGAAGGTAACGCTGCAAAGATTGCCGCAGGTAAATATATGCTTAAGGAATTTACGGCAAACACCTACAACGCCACGGAGCTTAAGATGACTGTAACGGCCGGTTCTGTTACGATTCGTATGGGTAAAACCAGCTCCGCATCCTTCCAGGTGAAGTTCACCGCCAATGATTACACCATCTATACCGAGAATCCTGCCGCCGGTGCCTTCCAGCGCACGGTTAAGAACGCTTCCTACACGGGTAGCATCGTTTTCTCTTACATGATTGATAAGATCAACAACAAGGCAATCTTCACGGTCAACGGTGAAGAAACCGTTCTGGACGCTGTTGTGACCGAATCTACTGCTGCTCCCCTTGTCAATGCTGGTTCTCTCGACATCTCCTTCACCAACTGGGCCGGCTTCGGTATTTTTGCTGATGGTTCCGCTAATGCCTCCGTTTCCTCCATCAAGCTCGGCACCGCTACCTTCACCAGCAACAATGGTGGCGGCAACACCGGCAACGGCGGTAACGGCAGCGCACCCAACACCGGCGACGGCCTCTTCGCAGTTGTAGCAAGCATTGCCGTTCTGGCAGGTGCTGTTGTTCTCACCAAGAGAAAGAAGTCCGTTTAATCTGCATTCTTTCTCGCTAATATTAAGTTAGGATAGGATAGGATAGGCGAAAGTTCATTCGCCGCTGTCGCAAGACAAACGGTGAATGAACTTTCCCCACATTGAGTTATTATGAGATTTAAGCTTTTATCGATTCTTCTTGCATCGGTGCTTTTGCTGGGCACCATTATCCTTCCGACCGGCGTTTATGCCGCTGACGAAACCGACTGGAATTTGGCAAATTATGAATTTGATTCGTCAACTCTCCCTGCCGATACCATTAATGAGGGCACCATTGCCGGCGGCAAGATGACCTTCACCGGTACCAAGTCCTTCTACACGGCTGCCTCTCCCGAGGTTGTTACCAAGATGTACAGCGAGATCTCGTTGCGCGTAACGGCCGGTGCGGTCAATATCTGCTTTACCAACAAGATCTCTGCTCAAGGCTACCGCGTTCACGTAACTGCGGAAGGAAACGTATCCTTGATTGGGGGACCGTCCCTTGCCAATCTGGGTACGATTGGAACCTATAATCCCGCTAACCTTTGTAAGATCGCCTTTGAAATGGATTTGGAAGAGGATGTGATTCGTGTGTCGGTAGATGGAGCAACGGCAAAGGAGTATTTGGCGTCCACCGCGGCGTACTATACTTCCAATAATGCGAATGCGAAGGGGTATTCGCGCGTGCTGATTGCCGGCCACAGTGCGGAAAGCACCGTTGAGGTCGACTATGTGAAGGTTACCTCGAATTCGCTTCCTGAGCCTCCTCCCGCAATTGAGGACGACGACTTTACCGGAACGAGAATCACTTGCTGCGGCGACAGCATCACCGAGGGTGTTGCGGCCTCCGGCCCAAGCAAGTCCTACCCCTCTCAACTTCAGAATCTGCTTGGTGACAAGTATCTTGTCAAAAACTTCGGTATTGGTGGTGCCTCGGCTATCGGCGGTGGCAGCCTCTGCTATAAGTACACCGAGCAGTATCGCAATGCGTTGCTCTCCAAGCCCGACGTGGTGATTCTGATGCTCGGCATGAACGATGCTAACCCCACTCATTCCTGGAACCTTCCTTCCGGCGAGATTGGTGAGGATAACCTGAAAGAGTATAAGAAGAATATGCTCGAGCTGATCGAGAGCTTTGAGAAGCTGGAAAGCAAGCCACAGATTTTTCTCGTTACTACGACGCCCATGACTCGTACTGCAGGCCCCACCTTCAGCGAAAGTTATGTGACCAACTTTAATGCGAATCTGAATGAGCTTCGTAAGCTTCAGAAGGAGATTGCAAAAGAGAAGGGGCTCTTCCTGATTGACGGTGAGGCTCCCCTTACCGAAGCGAATTATTTCGCGGATGGATGCCATCTCAGCGATGTGGGCTACGGTGTCCTTGCCGGAGCTATCGGCGACGTGATCCTTGAAAACGTTCCCGATACCGGTGACGGCATCCTTGCCGCAGCCGGCTGTGCGGCCGTGCTGGCAACCGGCGTTGTGCTGACAAAGAAAAAGAAGAAATCTTCTGAAAAGTGATCGTTAAGTCCTTCGCGGCTTGCTTCACAAGAATCCCCGTTGTTACTGTCTTATGACGACGAACAACCATTGTAATATGAATTGGAGATCAATTATGAAAAAGTTTTTGGCTCTACTGTTGGCAGGCATCATGCTCTTTGCCCTGATCGCCTGCAACAAAACCCCCGCCACCAACGATAATGGTGTGGGCACCCAGGGTGGGGAAACCGGCGATCTAAACGAAGATCCCGAATACGCTAACCCCAACCTCCCCGCGCAGAATTACGGCCGTGACATCGTGTTCCTTTCCCGTCAAGACTTTTCTTTCCGTGAAGTCGGTATGGAGGAGGACGATTCCGAGCCGGTTGCTGCTGAGGTTTATAAGCGCGACCGTTATCTTGAGAACAAGTATAAGGTTGACCTGAAGCTCCTTGATAAGCCCAATGACGAGGTTTCCTCGTATGCTTCTGACATGATTGAGAGTGATGATCTGACCTTCGACGTGATCGTTGCCGGCTTTACATCTACTTTCTGGATTCTTCAAAAGAACCATCTGCTCAATATGTCCCAGGTTCCTCATATCAACCTGGATAAGGCCTATTGGAACCAGGCTATCATGGAGAGCACCAGTATTGCCGATCAGGTTTATATGGTGATGTCTCCTATGAACCTTCAGACCCTTCACGCCGCAAGCTGCGTGTTCTTCAATACCGGTCTTTACGACGATCTGATGGATTCCGGTGTTTATGATAAGTCTCTCTATGATATCGTTCGCGACGATGAGTGGACCTTCGACAAGATGGCTGAGATCAGCCGCCTTGCCTACTGGGACAACAACGGTAATCTGATTGCCGACGTCGGCGACCGCTTCGGCTCCGTTTCGACCCTTGCTTCCTGCGAAGGTTTCTTCAGCGGTATGGGCGGTATGTACGTCGTCAAGAACGAGGATGACATCCCCGAATATGGCGGTATTACCGAAACCATGAGTGATATCATGGGCAAGATCATTAACTTCTGGGCCGATGACACCTCGCTTCTGATCAACCGTTACACCAATTCTGACGAGATCTTCAACCAGTCGATTTCCAGCCAGAATCTGCTCTTCGTACAGGAGCAGATGTATCAGTACGGTGCATTCAACCGTTATGGTGACTACTCCGTTGGTATTCTCCCCATGCCGATGTATAATGAGCAGCAGGAGGACTACTACACCTTCTCTCACATCGGCTGGAGCTCGGTAACCTCCATTCCGAAGATTCTTTCTACGCAGTACGTGGATCAGGTCGGCGCCATCCTTGAGGATATGGCTTACCTCTCTCAGAGAGACGTGTTCCCCGTTTATTACGACGTAAACCTGAAGGCGCGTCGTGCTGAGGGCGATCCCGACTCCGCAGAAATGCTGGATATCATGTTCAAAACACTGACCGTTGACCTTGGAAACGTTTTGGCTTCTTCCTCGTTTGACGCGGTGTACATCCTTCGTAATCTCGTGCAGAACAAGGAAACGGACATTGTTTCCCAATTTGAATCAAAGACGCCGTATTACGTTGCATTTATAAACAAGCTTGTAAAAGGCGTGCAAGGCAATTAATAACCTGATATAAAGAAAGGGCGCTAAGAGAGGATTTTAAACAAACGATCTCTTAGTGCCCTTTTTCAGAACCGGCGGCATTGGCAAAAAAAGCCATATCCATAGGAGGCAGTTGTGTTATCACCTGAAATTCAGCGGAACGCACTGAAATGCAGCGCTATTTACTCGTTTGAGACCACGTCGCTGTTCTCGTCGATCAAGATCCTTCGCAGCTCCTGTTCCCTCGGAACGGGCGTGAGTGACCAGACTGAGCATAAGCATTCTTTTTATGAGATCCATATGGCGGTTCAGGGAAGCGTGGATATCCTGATCGAGCAATCGACTACGATTCACCTGGACGCCGGGGAATACGTGATCCTGTCCAAGGACTGCGTGCATAAACTGAATAACTTCCAAAAAGAAACCGTTCGCTTTGTTATCGCCTTTGACACCAAGGACGAGATCGATCAGATCTTCTTGAGCGATATTCAAAAGCGAACCATAAGCAAGGGAGTCCTGAACACCGTGTGGCTCCTGCTTTCAGACGGTATTGCGGATACGAATCCCCTGTGTCGGTATTCACTCGTTTGCGGCATCGCCGCCGATCTATACCTTGACTATACCGACGCCTCGTTGCTTGGTAACAGCAGCAACCGTTACATCCGTTTGATGCAGCGGTATTTGAAGGACCACCGCAACGAGCCGGTTACCATTCCGGATATTCTTGCATGCTGCGGCTGCAGCCAACGGAACATGAACCGGATCCTCAAGGAGGAGATGGGAACCAACCTGCGAAGCGTCCTGAAACGGCATCGCTTGAATTTGATTATCGAGCTTTTGTGTGAAACCAATAAATCTCTGAAGGAAATCGCAGAGCTCACCGGATACGATTCGGAATATGCGCTCGGCCACTTCTTTGTGGACGAGATGAAGATATCCCCCAATCGTTTCCGACAGCAGCATAATGCAACAAAGAAAGAATAAACCGTCGTCGCAGTAGAAATACCGCAACGATGAAAAAATAAATATTTAAAAGCTTGAAAGGAACGACTATGAAACACATTAACTCCGGCGTATACCCCACGATGATTACGCCCTACAACAAAGATGGAAGCGTGGATCTCGGTGGTGCAGAGGCTCTCACCGAGTGGTACTGGAATAAAGGCTGTCACGGTATTTTTGCTGTTTGCATGTCCTCTGAAATGTTCCGTCTGACGCTGGAAGAAAGAAGCGCGCTAACGAGAGTCGTTAAGAATAAAGCGGACGCTCTTGCTGCAAAGGATAAGTCCGGCCGTACCATGTCCATCGTTGCCTCCGGCCACATTTCCGATAACCGCGAGGATCAGATCCGTGAGCTGAACGCCATCTACGACGCCGGTGCTGACAGTGTCGTTCTGATCACCAACCGCACCAACCCCATTCAGTGCAGCGACGAGGAGTGGATCGCTCAGACCGAGTCGGTCATCGCAGAGCTGCCCGATGACGTTACCCTCGGCTTCTATGAGTGCCCCATCCCCCAGAAGCGTCTCATCAGTGACCGCATGATGGACTGGATGAAGGACTTTGGTAAGGTCAGCTTCATCAAGGATACCTGCTGCGACGAAAAGCTGATCGCTCACCGCTTGGAGTACCTGAAGGGAAGCGGCATTAAGCTCTTCAACGCCAACGCTCAGACGGTTCTTCCTACGCTGAAGAACGGTGCTGCCGGCTTCAGCGGCGTTATGGGTAACTTTAACCCTGAAATTTTCGTATGGCTCTATGAGAACTTTGAAAAGGATCCCGCAAGAGCCGAGATGGTTCAGAACTATCTCTGCGCAAGCTGTGCTGTTGAATATATGCAGTATCCTCTTTGCGTGAAGCACCTCATGAAGGAAAAGGAAGGAATCGGCGAGCTGATCCGCTCGAGAATGTCCCCCGATTCCGAGATTTCCGAGTACAACAAGTATTGTGTCGAGAGATGCTATGACCTGAACAAGGAAGTCGCTAAGGCTCTCGGTATTCAGTAAGCAACTTTTCCCCTGAACCTAACGAAACACAACACAAATAACCGTACAAAACTTCTGCTTGATGAAACAGACAATCGGTAACGTCACGCGCGAACCGTACGGAAGCGTTACCAATCTGCAACGGAAAGGAATCCACCATGAAAAAGTTTTCATTTATTCTTCTCAGTATCGTTCTCGTTATTGGTATGAGCATGTCTGTTTTCGCAGCAGATGAGAAGCCCTTTGCTCTCTTCATTGAGGCAGAGACCTGTACCCTCGACACTGACACCGGATGCATGACCATGGACAATACCGGTGCCATCGGCGGCAAGGCTATGACCTGCTACTCCGCCGTTGGTCTTAGCGGTACCGCTAAGAGCGACAAGGACGGCTTCACCCTGAAGTTCACCGTTCCCGCTAACGGTAAGTACACCGTCTGGGGCCGTGTATACGCTCCTACCCAGACTGCAAACTCGCTCCACTACTCGGTAGACGGCGGCGATTCTCAGGTTTGGGACTGGATGGATGAGGCAGGAGATGCCGCTTGCTACGGCACCTGGCACTACTTCTTCCTTACCTATCGTAAGGCTACCACCCCCGGTGCTGACGCTCCTGCCGGTGTTATCGAGACCAACCAGCTTCGTCACGAGCCCAACGTTCTCGAGCTGACTGCCGGTGAGCACACCATTCACTTCACCGGACGTGAGGCCGGCTGGTTCATCGACCAGTTCGTGATCACCGAGCTTGAGATTGACGAGTACGACCCCAACGCCTACACGGGCAACAACAAAAAGATCGATAGCTGCAAGTTCTGCCCCAGCACCCTTAAGCACTACGTTGAGGACATCTATGCCGCTAAGGGCATCACCGCTGAAAAGTATTTCAACGAGACCCTTTACGGCGAAGGCGCCGGCGACACCTCGGACGCTATCATTGTTCCTGCCGTTCTTCTTGGCGCTGCTTGCGTGACCGGCATTGCCGTATCTCGCAAAAAGCGCAGATAAGCGTATTTTTCGCTTACAAGAAGCTAACTTCTAATTGAATTTCATCAAGCAGAAGTTCTGTACGGTTATTTGTGTTTGTTTCGGTTCCTTTTTATCGTTGAAAATTGGATTGGTCATGGCACCGGCTTTCGGACAAGGAAGGCTTGTGAGATGACGCATAAAATAAGATGAAAAGCCGCTACGCGGCACGGAGGTTATTATGATTATTGGTGTATGTCTCAATTATAGCAGCATGGAGGCCTTTGAACGGCAGATTCCCGTCCTGGCCAAGGAGGGCTTTACGACCTGTCAGATGCTTGCCAGCTGTCCCCGTATCTGGACGGAGGAGAATCTGGTTCGGACCAAAGAGCTTCTTGACCAATACGGCATCACCCCTTCCGCCTTCTGGTGCGGCTGGGATGGCCCCGGTATTTGGAACTTCTACGAGGGCCCGCTGACCATTGGCGTGGTTCCCAAGGAATACCGCGAGATGCGCGTGAAGAACCTTTGCGACGGCGCCGATTACGCCAAGCGTCTCGGCATTACCGACGTGATCACCCACATGGGCTTCATTCCCGAGGATCCCAATAATCCCGAGTTCCTTCCGATCTGCGACGCCATTCGCAGAGTGGCCAAGCACCTTCAGGCCAACGGGCAATACCTGCTCTTTGAGGCAGGACAAGAGACCCCCATTACCATGGTTCGTTGCTTTGAGGAAGTCGGAACCGACAACCTGGGCGTTAACCTGGATACCGCCAACCTGATCCTCTACGGTAAGGCCAATCCCGTGGATGCCCTTGACGTGTTCGGTAAGTACGTCAGAAACCTCCACGCCAAGGACGGTTTCTACCCGACCAACGGCCGTGAGCTCGGTCTTGAAACGAGAATCGGCGACGGTAAGGTGGA
Organism: Oscillospiraceae bacterium; assembly: GCA_015064295.1. Taxonomy (GTDB): domain Bacteria; phylum Bacillota; class Clostridia; order Oscillospirales; family CAG-272; genus Colimorpha_A. The sequence continues at coordinate 13,816 of SVSM01000004.1, forward strand.
TTTCCGCGGGGTCATCTCGGGACTTCACAAGCTCGGTTACGATTCCCATATCACCATCGAGCGTGAGATCAGCGGTGACCAGCAGATCGCCGATATTCGCTATGCGAAGAAGTATCTGCAAGACATCATTGATGAGGTCTGCAAATAATTCACGACAACAAATTCATGTGTAAAACGGAGAACGGACATGTTAAAAGCTGTGATTATCGGCCTGGGTGGCGTGGCAAGAACCTGCCATTTCCCGGCGTATAAGTACTTAGAGGACAAGGGCAAGGTCAAGCTTGTTGCAGGGTATGACCCCTACGTTAAGAGTCTGTCGGGAGACGTGAAGTTCAATCTTACGATTGATACCAGCAACACCATCACGGATCTGAAGCTGTATGACAGCGTTGAGGAAATGCTGGAGACCGAAAAGCCTGATATCGTTGACATTTGCGTCCCCACGCCTTTCCACTCGGATATGGCCTGTGAAATGCTGGAGAAGGGCTACCACGTCTTCTGTGAAAAGCCCATGGCCAGAACCTACGAGCAGGCGGAGAGAATGGTGAACGCCGCTAACAAGGCAGGCAAAAAGCTGATGATCGGCCAATGTGTCCGCTTCTTCCCGGCCTATGCCTACATTAAGCAGGCCTATGAGAAGGGCGAGCTTGGCAAGCCCGTCACCGCCATGTTCCGTCGCATTTCCTTCCCGCCGGCATGGGGGGCAGGGAGCTGGTTTATGAATTATGAAAAATCGGGCGGATGCCTCCTTGATATGAGTCTTCACGACATCGATTTTGCCCAGTACCTCTACGGCGCACCCGAGAAGGTGTCCTGCTTCAAAAAGGACGTTCGGTGCGCCTGCGACAGCGTGCTGTCTACGCTGGTCTATCCGGACTTTAACATCCATATTCTGGGCGACTGGGCGATGGAGGGCGTCCCCTTTTTGGCCGACTTCCAGCTCGGCTTTGAGAAGGCCACCTGCGTAATGCAGAACGACGTCTTGACGGTATATAACGCCGACGGCACCTCCTTCGTGCCCGAGCTGGATACCGTGGGCGGACATACCGTTGAGCTGGAAAACTTTGCCGACTGGATCAATGGTACCCGCGAGAACAAGGAGATCCCGCCTGAGAGCACTGCCCTCAGCATCAAGCTGGCCGAAACGCTTGCCAAGAGTGCCTTTGACGGCGGTAAGCTGATTTCCTTTGAAGGTAGGTAAGTGACATGAAGTTCACGATGTATACCTATTTTGACAAGCTTGTCAGAGAAAACGGCTTTCGTGAGGCCTTGAGAATTGCCAAGTCTGCTGGCTTCAGCGGGATTGAAATGGTCGACGGCTCCATAACACCGGATCCGAAGCTGATTCCTTCTCTGGATGCTGCCAAGGAATACCGCCGTATTCTGGAAGAGGAGGGCATGATCACTTCCTGCTATACGGTGGGAACCTCTCTCTATCAGTCGCCCGAGGCCACGGAGGGACTTAAGGTGCACGCGGAGTACGCGGCCGCCTTGGGTGCCAAGTATCTTCACCACACCCTTTGCTTCGCCTCTGCCAAAGGGGAAAATGCACCCACCTACGACGAGGTGCTGGCAGATGTTCTGCCTCGTGCGATCGAGGTCGCTAACTACTGCAAGCCTCTGGGCATTACCTGTATCTACGAGGATCAGGGATCCTTCTTTAACGGTGTGGAAGGATTCGGTAAATTCTTCCGCGCCATTAAAGCGGAATGTGATAACGTAGGTGTTTGCGGTGACTTTGGAAACATTCTTTTTGCCGATGAAGGTGCGCCCGAGTTTATCGAGGCCTTCCTGCCTGACATCAAGAACGTTCATCTTAAGGAGTATCTCATGAGATCCGAGAAGGATGAACGCCCGGGAAGATGGCACACCACCCAAAAGGGACATTATCTCATCGGCGTACCGACCGGAGAGGGCTCGGTGGACTTTGCCACCGGTCTACGGATGCTGAAGGAGGCCGGCTATCACGGCTGTTTCTCCCTTGAGCAGGAGCTTGCCTTCCCCGAGCCGTTCCTTTCCGATTGCAAGCTGGCAATGGGATATTTCGAAAAACTATTTAACCGGTAAGGAGAACTTGTATGGCAATCGACAAAATTGAAACACGCATCGTATCGTCGCTGGAAAAGGCGCTGATGACCGATGAGGTCGCGTCCCATCCCAGATTGGAGGAGCAGTCGGTACTGCTTGGCGAGACTTTTGACTTCCAGTTGTTGGTACATGACCACGATTTGAATCAGTTTTCGACTCGCGGACTGCTTGTCGAGGTGGAGGGTCTGCCTTGCGAGGTGACCTGCCGTCAGGTTACCAACGTCCTGGTTGACATGACTACCAACATGAGAGACCCCTCGTTAGGGACTCCCTACTACATCAAGAGCGAAAGCGGCTGCTACCCCGACATTCTGGAGCCCCTGGATGAGGATGTGCACTACCGCATTATTCCCGGCCGTACTATGGCGCTTTGGTTTACCTGCCGCCCCACGGTTGCCGGCGAGTTCAACGTCAAGGTCAAGCTGACCGATGAGACGATGAAGATGTCCGGTCTTTCGGATCCCCCTGTGTTGGCATCGGAGGACACCCTGAAGCTGACCGTCGTAGATGCCCAAATTCCGGAGCAGAAGCTGATCTACGCCCAGTGGTTCCACGCCGACTGTCTGGCTACCTATTATAATGTTCCGATCTTGTCCAAGAAGCATTGGGACATCATTTCCTCCTTCATGAAGTGTGCCGTCGACAACGGTATTAACTGTTTGCTGACGCCGGTGTTTACGCTTCCGCTTGATACCGAAATCGGCAGGGAGCGTCCCACGCTTCAGCTTGTTAAGGTCAAGATTGAGGAAGACGGCCGTTACTCCTTTGACTTCTCGCTTCTGAAGAAATGGATCCGTCTTGCCCGCAAGAACGGCGTCAAGTACATTGAAATTTCCCACCTCTTTTCCCAGGGTGGCTGTAAGTACGCAACCAAAGTGGTAGCAGAGAAGGATGGCGAGCTTCGTCGTATCTTCGGTTGGGACACCCCCGGAACCGGCGAGGCATATGCCGAGTTCCTTACGCAGTTTATGCCCGAGCTTGTCAGCTTCCTCCGCGGTATGGGCGTTCTTGAGGATTGCCTGTTCCACATTTCCGACGAGCCCGGCGGCGAGCACATTGAGACCTACCTGAAGGCCAAGAGCATTCTTGCTCCTTTCCTGGAAGGTTGCCGCGTGATCGACGCGCTTTCCAAACTTGATTTCTACAAGAGCGGTGCCGTTGACATCCCGGTTCCTATCACTTACGAGATTGAGCCCTTCCTGGCCGAGGATATTCCTCAGCGTTGGTGCTACTATTGCTGCGTGGTGCAGTTTGCCAAAATCAGCAACCGCTTCCTTGCCTATCCCTCCGCCCGTAACCGTATTCTCGGCATCCAGTTGTACAAGTTCAACATGACCGGCTTCCTCCACTGGGGCTTCAACTTCTACTACAGCTACCAGTCAAGACGCCCGATCAATCCGTACCTGACGCAGACTGCCGAGGGTCGTTATCCTGCCGGCGACTGCTTCTCGGTTTACCCCGGCCCCGATGGCGTGCCTTACGAGTCACTGCGCCTTGACGTATTCCGTGAGGCCCTCCAGGACATTTCGGCGCTGAACCTCTGCGAGCAGCTTGTGGGACGGGACCGCGTGATCGAGCTGATCGACTCTCTGGCGGGTCAACCCATCACCTTTAAGGAGTATCCTGCTGAGGCTGATTACATTCTGAAGCTTCGGGAAGCGGTTAACGCACTGATTGCGGAAAACGTGAAGAAAACGAAATAACCGGATCCTTCAAATGTTGCCAAAAATCGCATCTATTTGAACGATTGTAGCATTTACAAAAACAAAGCTAACAACTATAATTAGTTTGATTCTTAATTCTTTTCGGAGAGTAATATGAATGACTTAAAAATTGGCTATTCAAAGGTGGATATCACGCCTTCTATGGGTACCCCCATCAGCGGATATTACCAGGAGAGATATGCGGAGGGCATTCTTGATTCTCTGCAGATTGTTTGCCTTGCTGCCCGGACCGGCGAGAAAACCGCCTTGCTCCTTTCGGCAGACCTCCTTGGCATCTATCATGAGGTCGGTCTGGTCACGTTTGTGAATCAGATTGCCGAGGCAACCGGAGTGGATCCGGAAGGCATTTACATCCACTGCACCCACACGCATACCGGTCCTACCAGCACCATGCAGACCGAGGACCCCGTATTGAAAACGCATCAGGAATTCCTTGGTAGACGCTTCTGCGATGCAGCCCTTCTTGCCATTGGTGACCTGAAGCCCGCCAAGATGGGTTGGGCTGTCGGAAATGCTCCCAACGTTGCCTTCATTCGTCGTTTCCGCATGAAGGACGGCAAGGTTAGAACCAACCCCGGTGTGGGTAACCCTGACATTCTGCATCCTATCGGCGATGTGGATGAGCGCGTTAGCGTGCTTCGCTTCGACCGTGAGGGCGCCGATACCGTGGTTCTCGTTAACTTCGGTAATCATCCCGATGTCGTTGGCGGCTCCCTGATCTCGGCCGACTGGCCCGGCTTCCTCAGAAGGAGACTGGAAAAGTCGCTGGATAACGTCAAGTGCATCTTCTTTAACGGTGCAGAGGGCGACGTGAATCACGTGAACGTCAACGCCAAGGGCGGCGATCTGAACGATACCTTTAACGATTTCGACGACGTGGCCCGCGGATACGGACATGCCCGTCACATCGGTAACGTATTGGCCGGCGCGGTTCTCCAGGTCTACGACAAGGTCAATTACGTGGACGTCGAAAGCGTTCGGTTTATGAAGAAGACGGTTCACGTCGAATCCAACCGTCCCGATCCCGAGGATCTACCGAGGGCCTATGAGATTGACGCGCTTCACAAAGCAGGGCGAGATGATGAGCTCCCCTTCCGCGGCATGGAGCTGACCACGGAGGTGGCCAAGGCCGCCAGAATGATTCGTCTGAAGGACGGTCCCGATTTCTTCCCCATGGTGCTAAGCGCCGTGGCCATTGGAAACGTGGCATTGATCGGTATTCCCGGCGAGCCCTTTACCGGTATCGGACGCGGTCTGAAGGAAGCGGAGGGCTGGTCGCTCGTGCTTCCCACCTGCATCACCAACGGAAATCAGGGGTATTTCCCCATGAAGGAAGCCTACGACGAGGGTGGCTACGAGGCCGGCACCTCCCCCTTCCGTTCGGGCACGGCAGAAAAGCTGATCGCGGAGGGCTGCGACCTCTTACGTCAGATCCTGTGATTTGATTTTGACAACGTCGGTTGAGAAAGGAACGAATATGAGTAAAACCTGTACCATCAAAGCACCGTTTTTTGAGATCGGCCCGAAGTCCTACCTGTACGGCCAGGATGTGATTGATCTTGCCATCGCCGCCGATAAGGCGTCGGAAAAATACGGTGTTGACATCATTTTCACCACGCCGATCGTGGAGATCGCGCGGGTCAAGGCGGCCACCAAGCACATTCACGTGTTTGCGCCCCACATGGATCCCATCGTCCCCGGCAGAGGTCTGGCGGACGTGCTCCCCGAGTCTCTTGTGGCGGCGGGCGCTGAGGGCGTTATGCTGAACCACGTAGAAAAGCCCCTGGACTTTGATACCCTGGCCGCTACCATCAAGCGCGCCGAAGAAGTTGGTCTGACCACCATCGTCTGCGCTGATTCGATGGCGGACGCCTCGAAGATCGCCACCCTCGCTCCCGACATTATCGTTGCCGAGCCCTCCGAGCTGATCGGCACCGGCGTAAGCGTCGGTCCCGAGTACGTAGAGGCCGCCACCAGATGCGTTAAGAGCGTCAATGAGGATATTCTGGTGCTGACTGCCGCCGGTATTGCCAATGGCACCGACGTGTATAACACCATCATTGCCGGAGCAGATGCTACCGGCTCCTCCTCCGGCGTAGCCAAGGCCGCCGACCGAGCCGCCATGGTAGACGAGATGATCGCCGCCGTTCGCCGCGCTTGGGACGAGAGAAACCACTGAAACGGTTCCAAACAATAAACCAAAAAATTCTTACATACAAGGAGACAAACACCATGGAATTCAAAATGATCCAAAAAGAAATTCAGCTGCAGTCCCGCGGCTGGATCCCCACCTTCCACGACATCTCGATCGATGTGCACAAGATCGTCGAGGAGTCCGGCATCAAGAACGGTACCGTGTCTGTGGTTTCCCACCACACCACCTGCTCGGTGATGATCCAGGAATGCTCCCACGACTTTGATACCTTCGACCTTGAGTACCTCCAGCACGACCTTCTTGACATCATGCGTAAGATGATCCCCGACTTTGCAAACGAGGGCGATTACCGTCATCCCGGCCCTGTTCACGCACAGTTTGGCCGCTACGTTGACGAGCCCGGTAACTTCACCTCCATGAACACCGACGGCCATCTGCGTTCCGTCTTCTTCGGCCGCAGTGAGACCCTCACCATTAAGGACGGTAAGCTGGACCTGGGCGAGTTCGCTCACATCTACTTCATCGACTGGGACCACGTCCGTGCCCGTCCCCGTCAGGTGAACCTCACCCTGTTCGGTACCGCTGAAGACATCGGCGATCGCAAGTACAACAACGGTGAAGTCGTCAACACCCTTCGTAAGTTCCCCGCCTCCGAAAAGGCCTACATGGAACAGTACGACGAGTGGAAGAAGAGATAAGGAACCCATTCGCGCAGAAAGAGAAGGGAAACGCTATGATGCTTGCCATTACGCATGCTGAACTGGTGATGCGGGACCATATGATCCCGGATGCGGTTCTGTTTGTAGAAGACGGAATCATCACCGGCTTCGGCGAGATGCGAAACACCCCGATACCTGAAGGGTGTGAGATCCTGGATGCCGAAGGACTGTACGTTGGCCCCGGCTTCGTGGACATTCACACCCACTCCGACGGCAAGGAATTCTTCTACGACGATCCCAAGGCGGTACATCATCACCTGAAGCACGGAACCACCACGGTGCTGGCTGCCCTGTATTTCAGTATGAATACCGAGGAGTTCGTGGAGGCCATGGGCAAGATCCGCACCGCCATGAAGAGCCCCGACTGTAAGAACCTGGACGGTATCTACATGGAAGGCCCCTACATGAACCCCAAGTTCGGCTGTGACCGCGAGCATAACCCCTGGAACGGCCCGGTGGACAGAGACAAGTATCTGCCCATCCTTGAGGCCGGCTGGGACATCGTCAAGGTCTGGGGCCTTGCTCCCGAAAGGGAAAACATCCTGCAGTTTGTGCAGGACGTCAAGGCAAGGAACCCCGCTGCCGTCTTTTCGGTAGCTCACAGCGAGGCCTCCCCCCAGGAGGTCGAGGCACTGATGCCCTACGGCCTTCGCATCGGTACTCACCATACCAACGCCACCGGCGACCGTATCTTCTATCCCGAGGTGCGTGGCGTCTGTGTGGACGAGGCGGTGAACTACAACCGTGAGATCTACGCCGAGCTGATCTGCGACAGCCGCGGCATTCACGTGGATCCCTATATGCTGAGACTGGTACGGAAGATTAAGGGCGATGATCGCATTATCCTGATCTCCGATGCTTACGCCTGCGACGGACCGGTTCCACCCGGTTACGATGGCGTTGAGGACATCAACTTCGACTGGTCAGGTGAAATTGCCGGTTCCAAGCTGACGCTGGATATTGCCTGCCGCAATGCTATGCGTCATATGGGTGCTTCCGTTGTGGACGTGTTCCGCTTTGCATCCTATAATCCTGCCCGTGCGGTGGGATATACCGACCGTGGTGAGATCGCCGTTGGCAAACGGGCCGATCTGATCCTGGTCGATCACAGAATGAACGTAAAACAAGTAATACTTAAAGGAGAAAAACTATGAGAGACTTTATTACGGATCCCGCAACCAAATTTGACTTCCAGCCTGCGGATTTTGTTCCCTTCAAGGACAAGAAGGTCTGCGAGTACGTTCGCAGCCTGTCCGGTAAGGACCTGGAAAAGCGCGAGGCCTGGTGGCATCCCGAATTTGAGGTCAAGGTTATGATGAACCCCCATCCGGTTCTCATTGCCACCCTCTTTTCCCGCCTGAAGGCCGCTTCCGAGGCCGGTAAGTCCTTTACCATGATCCTCGGCAACCCCGAGCCCGACACCTACATTCCTCTTGCACAGCTGATCAACTACTTCCAGGTTGACTGCCGCAAGGTACACCTCGTTGCTGAGGACGAGTGGGCCGACGAGAACGGCAACATCGCCCCCATCACCTACGAGGCCGGCTTTGCTCATTCCATGATCAAGTATCTCTACTATCAGATCGATCCTAAGCTCCGTATGCCCATGGAGAACGTTCATTTCCCCACCAACGCCAATATCAAGGACTACTCCAAGATCATTGACGACATCACCGAGGGAACCGGCGCTGACATCGCCTCCACCTCTCCCGGATGGGCCGGCCACATGGCATTCGTGGATCCCATTCCCGAGTTCATCGGCAGCGGCGACATCGAGGAGTGGCTCAACCAGCCCGCTCAGATCGTGAAGCTGCATCCCATGACCATCATGCAGAACTCCCTGAACGGTACCTTCGGCCAGTCCGGTGATATCGCAAACGTTCCGCCCTGCGCCGCTACCATCGGCCCGCTGGACGTGATGCGCGCCAAGGAGCGTATCGAGGTTCATGCCCTGGCTACCTGCGGAACCTTCTCCTCTTGGCAGAGAATGACCTCCCGTCTCTGTACGCACGGTCCGATCACTCCTTATCTGCCCAGTACCATGCTCCAGACCAAGAAAACCCAGGTTTACATCAGCGAAGAGCTTGCCGCTCCGTTTGAGTGCTGGGAGAAGGTTGGATATTAATCACTAACATGTAAGCCGCCGCAAATGCTATAACAACGCTTTGTGGCGGCTTATCGTGCAATTGAAAGGGATCGACATGTATATCGGCATTGATCTGGGAAGCACAAACCTGAAGGTTGTGCTTTACGATAACAGTATGACGGCCGTCGCAAGAAAGGCCAGTCCCGTGGTGTACCATCGGGAAAACGGCTTCGTGGAATTTGACGCGAAGACCTATGTAAACGGGCTGCTTGACCTTCTCCGTGAGCTTGCGAAGGAGCAAGACCTGTCGGAGCTTGACGGTATCTCCTTTACGGGACAGGCAGAATCTCTTGTCTGTCTTGATAAGGACGGGGAGGCGGTCTACCCCATTATTTCCTGGATGGACGAGCGTTCAAACGAGGAGTGTCACATCCTGGAGGGGCAGTTTTCTGATGAGATCTGCCGCAAAATGACCGGTCAGCAAGCCGTACTTCCTACCTGGCCTGCTACCAAGATTCTGTGGCTGAAACGGCACGAGCCGGAAACCTTTGAAAACGTGGCCACCTATATGCTTTTGAAGGACTACCTGGTCTACTGCCTGACCGGGAAGATGTGCGCCGATATGTCCATCGCCACCTTCTCCTTCTACTTTGACATATACGGAAAGTGCTATTGGAAGGATATGCTGGACGCCATCGGTATTTCCGAGGCACAGCTGCCACCCTTGGTTGAGCCCTGCACCGTTGCTGGCACCTTGAAGGAGGCCATTGCCAACGATCTTGGTGTAAAAAAGGCGGTTTCGGTCAACGTGGGAACGCTGGATCACTTTGCCGGCATGGTGGGTAGCGGTAACATTGCCCCCGGAAACGTGACCTTGTCCACCGGCACCACCATGGTGCTGGCTGTGATGACGGAAGGACGTCCGATCGTAGGCTGTGATACTGCCGTTCACTACGGCTTCCTGCCGAATACCTACGTGCTGCTTCCCGTCATTGAGAGCGGCGGTATGTGTCTTGAATGGTTCCGCCATCATTGCATGAACGATATGGATTATCGGGCGTTGGATGGGGAGCTTCTCTCGGTGGACACAGAGAAATCCCCTCTCTTCCTACCGTACATTTGTGGCACCAATTCTCCCGAATTTGATAAGGAAGCCACCGGCGTATTCTACGGCCTGCGTGCCGAGCATACGGCATACGATATGGCGTGGGCCGTTGTCGAGGGCGTCTGCTTTACGCTGAAAAAGAACTGCGAGTATCTTGCGGAGCGTGACGCGTCGGTCTCTCGCATCCTTGCCATCGGCGGTGGTGCTAAGAGCGCCATCTGGTGTCAGGCACAGGCGGATATCACGGGCCTGCCCGTTGTGGTTCCCTCTGAGACGGAGGCCGCTTGTCTTGGTGCGGTGATTCTGGCGGCCGTCAGTGACGGTGTCTATCCCAATCTTAAAAGCGCCTGCGATGCCATGGTAAAGGTGGCAAAGGAATACACGCCCCATGCCGGTCCGCAAATTGCCAAGAAATATGGCAAATTCAAAAAGCTCTACGACGCTATGCTCTCCATCGAGAGGGAAGACATCGTCTGAACACCCTAACTTTATCTGAATCAAAAGGCATATTGCCGGTTTTTCTGCGAAAGGATTTCCCCATGAAACTTTGTATATTGAGTCACGGACATCAGGACCACGAGGCCCTGCTTCTCCGTGTTCTGAAGGAGAGAATTCCCGTCGAGCTGTGCGAGGAGGGCATGAAGCTTTCCCTGAACATCGATGAGAGTCTTGAGAAAAAGGAAAGCTACCGCATTACCGAAATCGACGGTGGCTGGCAGATCGACGGCTCCGACTCTCTCGGTCTCTACTACGGTATCGGTAAGCTTCTTCACACCGCCAAGTGGAGTGATAAGGACTTTGCTCCCAATCCTCCCGCAGGTGTGATTTCCCCCGACTGCTCGCTGCGTGTGATCTACGTTGCCAACCACTTCTACAACTGGTATATGACGGCTCCCGCCGAGACCATCGTGGAATATATGGAGGAGCTGATCCTCTGGGGTTATAACGCCCTTATCACCATGTTGCCCACCGTGAATGCCAAGAGTCTTGACGATCCGCTGATCACGGCCCAGATCGGGCGCGTAAAGAAGTTCTACGATACTGCCAAGAAGTACGGCCTGCAGATCCTGGGTGGCGGCGGCGGTAACCAGACCACCGGCGATCTTCCCGAGGAGCTTCGCGCCACCTACGAATACGGTAACTGGACGAACCGCGGCTTCCTCGGCACCAATGCATGTTACTCCAAACCTGCTGCTGTTGAATTCCTGAAGAATAAGCGCAGAAAGGGCTATGAGAATACCATAGAACGTTTTGATGTTACATTTGATTATGCTATGTCTTGGCCCTATGATGAGGGTGGATGCGGCTGTAAGGATTGTTATCCTTGGGGCGGCAACAAATTCCTTGATGTGGTCAAGGATTCTTATGAAATCTTGAGGGAATTTAACCCTACCGCCAAGTACATCGTCTCTACCTGGGCCTTTGACTATCCCGATGACGAGGGTGAGTACGAAGCGCTGTATAAGCGTTTGAAGGAAGACCTCAGCTTTGTGGATTACCTGCTGATCGACTCTCACACCGAGTACCCGCGTTATCCGCTGACCCACGAGCCGGTGAAGCCCATTCTGAACTTCCCGGAGATCAGTATGTGGGAGCTTTATCCCTGGGGCGGCTTCGGCGCCAATCCGCTGCCCAAGCGCTTCCAGGCCATCTGGGACGAAAGCAAGCACATTATCAGCGGTGGCGAGCCTTATTCCGAGGGCCGTTACGAGGACATCAGCAAGATCCAGTTCATTGGCTACTACTGGGATAAGGATCGCGATTATCGCGATATTTTCCGTGAGTATATCAACTACGAGTTGGATATCGAGGCCTACGACGACATCATGGAGATGATCGACTGCATCGAGGACAACCACGTAGTGGTCGGAAACGAGGGCCAGCCGGATCTTGCCAAGGCGGAGCGTGCCGTAGCCCTTGCCAAGAAGATCGACGGTTATCTGTCCGAGCGTTCCAAGAACGCATGGCGCTGGCGCTACCTCTACATTCGCGCCATTCTGGATGAGAAGCGTTACCGCTACTATCTGAACCACAACATGAAGGGCGCCGACGATTCCTGGCTGCTTCGCTACTGCTCCGGCGTGTTCCTTCTCAAGGACCAGGAGGCGCAGGATCTGCTCGCCGAGCTCCGCGTCCTCAGCTCCTCGCTGTCGCCGATTAACGTGCAGAACCGTCACACCCTGCCTCCGCTGAACGGCTGCGTGTTGATTTCTGACATTTAACCGAATGGGAGGGGCTGTTTGCTCGTCAAGCAGCCCCTCTATACCGAGTAAAACGCAAACCCATTAAGAGGTAAATCTCATGACTGCTAACCAAGCGGCAAAGACTAAGAATCGAGAGATTATTGAAATTCTTACGTTTACATTGCCCATTATACTTACGAACGTGTCTCAAAACATGTTCAACATCATTGACCAAATTATTGTCAGATCTTACAGCGGCGATCACGCGATTGCTGCGATCGGCGCCACTTCCAGCCTCTCCTCCTTGTTTGTTAATCTGGTGATCGGCGTTTCGGTTGGCGCCAGTGCCGTCATCGCGCGGCGCATCGGAAGCCAAGATAAAGTTGCTGTGCGAAACAGCATTCATACGTCGATGGGTTTGGGGTTTCTTGGCGGTCTTGCCGCATGCCTGATCTGTCTGCTGCTCGGTCGTCCCATCCTGATGCTGATGAAAACTCCGAAAACCATTTTGGGGGAAGCGGTCGGTTACCTGTCGGTTTTGAGCGTTAGCTATTTGCCGCAGGCCGTCTACAATTTCAGTGCCGCTGCGCTTCGCGCGAGGGGTGACACCAAACGTCCCCTGTACTTTCTTGCCGTTGCCGGTGTGGTAAAAACGGGGCTTACGTTTTTGATCGTCGCAGTGATGGGCGCCGACGTGGCGTGGATCCCGCTTTCAACAGTCGTTTCCTTTACGGTCGCCTCGATTCTTGCAATCCACGCTCTCTCAAAGCAACACGGTGAGTACCATTTGCGTCTTCTTGACATTCGCCTTCATGGCCGCGAGGTAAAGGACATCATGGCGACCGGTGTGCCGATCGGTCTTATGAACTCCTTTATGTCTCTTTCTAACGTCGTCATGCAGTCGGCGGTCAATTCCTTTGACGAGCCCGGAATTGCCGGAATTGCCGGGGCAAACCATGTCAACAATACCCTATATAACGTGGCCAACAGTTTCTCTCATTCCTCGACCATCTATTGCAGTATGCGTTACGGGGCGAATGATCGAAAGGGTTTCAAGCGTTCTCTTGCTATTTGCCTTGCTTGGATGGTGTTCTGCAGTCTCATGGCAGGAGCAGTGGTCTTTCGATTCAGACGAGAGCTTCTGAGCTTGTTTGTAAACGGCGCAGAAGCCATTGAATATGGAGTCGAATGGATTAACATTATTTGCTTCACTTACTTCCTCAGTGGGGCGCAAGAGACGTTCCGCGGGGCATTGAGCGCCATGAATCGCTCCTTTTATCCAATGTTGAGTCAGACCATCGGCTATTTCGGTGTCCGAACGATTTGGACGAAGACCTACTTCGTATCGCACCAAACGATAACCGCCTTGTACCTTTCCTATCCGATTGCTTGGATCGTTACGCTGGTCCTGAATGTCATCTGCTTTTTCATTTTCTTCCGTCGGTATTTCGGTAAGAAACAGGAGATGGCACGGCTGTCCTGAGTTTATCAAAAAACCCGCATCCTTCGCTTTGAGCGAAGGATGCGGGTTTTGAATTGACTTCTTACTGAGGATAACCGTCGGGATTCTTCTGGACGGCATTCCAGGAGTCGCGGCACATATCGCTGATGGTCAGCTCTGCCTTCCAGCCGAGGCCGGCCAAGGCCTTGTCGGGGGAGGCGTAGCAGGTGGCGATGTCGCCGGGACGGCGGTCGGTGATGACGTAGGGCAGGGGCTTGCCGCTTGCCTGTTCAAATGCCTTTACCACGTCAAGGACCGAATAACCGTTTCCGGTACCGAGATTGAAGACCTCGGCTCCCGTGTGGTTGTTTGCGTAATCAATGGCGGCAACGTGACCCTTTGCCAGGTCGGTGACGTGGATATAATCGCGGACACCGGTTCCGTCGGGGGTGGGGTAGTCGTTACCGAAGACACCGAGATGGGCCAGCTTGCCCTGGGCAACCTTCAGGATGTAAGGCATCAGATTATTGGGAATACCGTTGGGGTCCTCTACCAGAAGGCCGCTCTTATGAGCGCCGATGGGGTTGAAATAACGAAGAAGGACCACCGACAGGGAAGGATCGGCATGGCAGGTGTCGGTGAGGATCTCCTCGATCATATATTTGGTCTTGCCGTAGGGGTTGGAGCAGTTGCCGACCGGCATATCCTCGGTGATCGGCACGGTGGCGGGATCGCCGTAGACGGTGGCGGAGGAGCTGAAGATCAGCTTGGTACAGCCGTATTTCCTCATGGTTTCCAGCAGCGTCAGGGTAGAGTCCAGGTTGTTGCGGTAGTAGAGAAGGGGCAGCTTGACCGACTCACCGACGGCCTTAAGACCGGCAAAGTGAATGACGGCGTCGATGGTATCCGCCTCAAAGATCGCCTCCAGCGCCTGCTTGTCGGCGACGTCCGCCTCGTAGAGCTTGATGGACTTGCCTGTCAGGGCCTCCACGCGCTTGACTGCCTCGGGCTTGCTGTTGACAAAATTATCGACGATGATGACCTCATGGCCTTTTTCGATCAGCTCAACGGCGGTATGGGATCCGATAAAGCCGGCACCGCCGGTCAATAATACTTTCATGGTGTTACTCCTTTTTTGTATGGACTGCAGGGCTCAGTATAGCACAGTTTTTCGATTTTGTAAATGGGTTCCGGGAAATCGATAAGAGAATCTTACGCTCCGTTTCCGTCGGGGGCCGGTTCGGTCGGTGACTCCTCAGGGGCCTGAGGCTGATTTTGAATGAGGATCTGCATTTGCAGATCGTAAGGCAGATCGGCAAAGCGGATGGCGTCGGTCGCGGCGGCGGGCTTATAGGGGAAGGAGAGGGTCATGGGATTTCCGTCGGTGTCGGTCTTGCGAAGAACGGTGATCTTTGATTTTTCAAGATCCACACTGGTATCGATGCCGGAGAAGCACCGATCGACGAAGTCCAACGGAACGTAGACGTTTCCGTTCTTCATGTAAGCGTTGGCCCCGGTACGCTCCTGAATGCCGTTTACGTAGGCGACGCTCTGATCCAAAACAAACTCTACCGTTTCGCCGGTCTCCTTTACCACGTAACGGATGGCGGAATCATCGCCGGTGGTCGTCAGACCGCAATAAGCAGCAAGCTCGGTCATGTTGAGATAGTAGTCGCTTCCGCTTCTGACGACGCTCCAAGGGAGCACCTTGCGGGAATAGTAGCCCTTGTCGGGACCGACCTGGTAGATATAGTCGTTGGTTTCGGGGGTGCTATGTTGAGAGAGACTGAGGGCAAAGAGCAGCACCGAAACGGGCATTAAGACCGCATAGCAGATGAGAACGAGAAAAGCACGCTTGAAAAAGACGGGAACACCGCGTTTTACGGGTTCGTCGTCCTTAATGCGATAGTACTGGGGCTTGGAGGTGCGGCGTATGGTACCGGGATCGGCGGGGGCCGTACGCTTTTGCTGCATCCGACGGTTGAGCGGCGTTTGAGAACGAAGACTGTTCTTCAGGTCCGAAGGGCCGCGATTTGTTTTCTTCTGGCTTGCAGGCGGCGCAGATTGTGGCCGGTCGGTATCCTTCTTATTTGCCGCATTTCGTTTTGAATCGGGCGTTGGACGTCGGACGGCGCGGGGCTTGTTCGGTTGGCTGTTCACAAGCGTGTATCCTTTCGACAGGAAATTACAGATTACGATACTATTGTATCATAGTTTACAGGATATTTCAAGTATAAAGTATCAGGTTGAAGCCCCAAAAGGAAAAAAAGAGCATATAAACGAAAACATGCATTTGTTTACAAATTTTTTATGCCGCCCCCTTGTGCTTTCCAAAAAAATGTGGTATAATCAAGTTGATTAAGAGTAAAACTTTAATCGGATCAATCTATTTCGGAGGAAACGGAAATGAAGAAAGAAAATAAGACGCTTGAAATCCTTCTCAAGGTGTTCCTTGCCGTCGGCATCGTGGCCGGCATCTGCGTGATCCTCAAGATCGTTTACGATAAGTATAAGCAGCGCCTTTGCCTGATTTGCGACGACGATTGCGATTGCGATTTTGAATGCCTGGAGAACGATGCACTCGATTGCGATTGCGATAATTGCGAGTACGTCAAATGTGACTGTGACTGCGATTGCGACGACGTGGTTGAGGCTGAGGTCGAGGCATAATCGCCGGTATAAACCAAGAAACGAGGCACTCTTCGAAGGGAAGAGTGCTTCTTTTTGCGCGGTTTTTCCGTTCGGAAAAACCGCACGAAAACGATTGACGAAATGTGTCAGAATTTGTTGCGATAGACACGTCTTTTTTGCAATAAGTGCTTGTAACAGAGAGAAAAATGTGGTATAATAACTTCTGTATGTAAACGATTACGATGCAGGAGGAATTCCTGTCGATTTCATGAGAGGATCCACGATTCCATGCAATTTGAGAACGAGATCACAAGACGTCGCACCTTTGCGATCATATCCCACCCCGACGCCGGTAAGACGACACTTACCGAAAAGCTTCTGCTTTACGGAGGCGCCATCCAAACGGCGGGCTCGGTAAAGGGGAAGGCCTCCGACCGCCACGCCGTATCCGACTGGATGGAGATGGAGAAGAAGAGAGGTATTTCGATCACCTCCTCGGTCATGCAGTTTGAATACGAGGGGTACTGCATCAATATCCTTGACACGCCGGGACACCAGGATTTCTCGGAGGACACCTACCGTACCCTGATGGCAGCCGACAGTGCCGTCATGGTCATTGACGCCGCCAAGGGTATCGAGCCCCAGACCCGGAAGCTCTTTAAGGTCTGTGCCATGCGGAATATTCCGATCTTCACCTTTATCAATAAGCTGGACCATGAGGCCCGCGATCCCTTTGACCTGATCGACGAGTTGGAGCACGAGTTCGGCATCGGCACCTACCCCATGAACTGGCCCATCGGCTGCGGCGTCAGCTTTAAAGGCGTGTACGACCGTGTGAACCGCCGCGTGCTTTCTTACGCCGATGCCCACAAGGGACGCGACCGCCTTGCCTCCATTGAGTGTGATATTTCCGACGTGGAGAAGCTGGACTCTCTCATTGGGGAATATCAGCGTGCCGAGCTCACCGAGCAGGTGGAGCTTCTGGACGGTGCCAGCTTTGATTTTGACGTCGAAAAGGTCCGCACCGGAAAGCTGAGCCCTGTGTTCTTTGGGTCAGCCCTCAACAACTTCGGTGTCGAGACCTTCCTTGAGAGCTTCTTGAAGCTCACCACCACCCCTCTCCCCCGTAAGGCGGGTGAAAAGACGGTGGATCCCTGCGACGACCGCTTCTCGGCCTTCGTTTTTAAGATCCAGGCCAATATGAACAAGGCGCACCGCGACCGCATTGCCTTTATGCGCATCGTGTCGGGCAAGTTTGAACGGGGGAATGAGTATTTCCACGTACAAGAGGGGAAGATGATCAAGCTCTCCCAGCCCCAGCAAATGATGGCACAGGAGCGCTCCATCGTGGACGAGGCTTACGCGGGGGATATTATCGGTGTCTTCGATCCCGGCATTTTCTCCATTGGCGATACCATCTGTGAAAAATCGATGGACATCACTTTTGAGGGGATTCCCAACTTTGCACCCGAGTGCTTTGCCATTGTGGAGCAGATCGACAGCATGAAGCGCAAGCAGTTTGCCAAGGGCGTGAACCAGATCGCCCAGGAGGGTGCGATCCGCATCTTTTTTGAACCGAATTCCGGTATGGAACGGGTTTACGTGGGCGTGGTGGGACAGCTTCAGTTTGACGTGCTGGAATCCCGTATGAAGAACGAATACGGGGTGGAATACCGCCAGATGCCCCAGGCCTATACCTTGATCAAGCGTCTGCCTGACACGGTGGACCCCGCCAAGCTGTATCTCTACGAGGTCAAGTGGGTGCAGGATGTGCGCGGTGTCAACTATTTGCTTTTCAACAGTGAGTGGAACATTCGTTATACCCTTGAGCACAACGAGGGACTCACGCTGGAGGAATACGGTACCTAACGTGGCTTTGCCTGCCGTTTCGCGGCACGGAGGATTTGTATGTTTCGCATGAAAAACGTAAAAATGACCGAGGGTCCCATTCTGAAGTCGGTCATCCTTTATGCCATTCCCATCGTCCTTTCGGGCTTCTTGCAGATCCTTTTTAACGCCGCTGACCTTGCCGTCGTGGGAAACTTTGCAGATCCCGATCGAGCCACCGCAGCGACGGCGGCAATCGGAGCCACGACCTCCTTCATTTCCTTGATCGTCAATACCGTTATGGGACTTGCCACCGGTGTTAACGTGACGCTGGCCAAGTCCATCGGTGCGAGGGACGACGACAAGTCCCGACGCATCGTCCACACGGCGTTGCTGGTCAGCCTGTTCGGGGGAATCGCCGTTGGACTTGTCGGGTTTTTGATTTCCCCCTTTGCAATGACGGTGACGAAGTGTCCTGAAAGTGCCAAGACCATGGCCATTCAGTATATGCGGATCTATTTCGTCGGTTGTCCTGCATTGTTTGTTTACAATTTCGGCAGTGCGATCCTGCGGACAAAGGGAGATACCCAACGGCCTCTCAATTTTTTGGCCCTCTCCGGTGTCCTCAACATTGTCCTAAATCTGATTTTTGTTACCGTTTTCCATATGGATGCGGCGGGGGTTGCTCTGGCGACCAGCCTGTCACAGTGCTTGTCTGCATTTTTGACGGTACGGTGTCTGATGGGACAGGATGATGTGACGAGGCTGATTCCTTCCATGCTCCGCATACATAAAAAGGAGCTCCTTGGTATCGTTCGCTACGGTCTCCCCTCCGGGCTTTCCACCGCCATGTTCAGCTTTGCCAACGTTCAGATCCAGTCGGCCGTTAACGCCTTTGGCGAAAGTGCCGTGGCGGGAAGTGCCGCCTCCGGCAGTCTTGAGAGCTTTATCGGTGCCGGTATTACGGCGATCAACGCTGCAACGGTGGCCTTTGCGGGACAAAATCTCGGTGCCGGGAACCTGAAACGGACGAAAAAGGTCATATTCACCTGCCTGTTCCTTACATTGGTGTTCACCTTGGTTATGGGCTTCGGCATTTATTTGATCGGTGATCCCTTATACCGTCTCTACGTTCCGAATGACGATGCGGCCATTCAAGCAGCGAGGACCCGTGCCGGCATTATGATGACGACGAACTTTCTTTTGGGAATTCAGAACGTCCTCGGTGCCGCAACCCAGGTGTTTGGCTACGCCTTTACCATTACGATCATATCGGTGGTCGGCGTTTTCGGGGGTCGTACCCTCTGGATGAATGTTATCTATCCGCTGTTCGGTACCCTGGAGATGGTCTTTGCCTGCTATCCCGCGTCCTGGGCCGTCATAACGGTTGCGAATGGGATCGCCCTTTGGATCGCCTATCGAAGCTATCAGAAGAAAGTGCTGTTTTGCGACGGGAATGAATCCGATTGCACATCGCACGGATGACGAAGGGAGACGTCGCGTGAGTATGATACTCTCCAAAGCGTATTTTGAAATCACCAACGCTTGCAACGCCGCCTGTTCCTTTTGTCCCGGCACCCGCCGTCCGCTACGTTACGTAGAGGAGGACGCGTTTCAAACGATCCTATCTCGCCTTGAGGGGCGGGTGGAGTATTTATATTTTCACCTAATGGGTGAGCCTCTTTGCCACCCTCAGGTTGCATCGTTTGCCCTTCAGGCGAAGGACCGCGGCTTTCGTGTGATGATCACATCGAACGGCCTTTTGTCCCGCGAGGTGGGGATTCCGCTGATCGAGACGGGGGCGATCCATAAGATCAGCCTGTCTCTTCATTCCTACGAAGCCAACGGCTTTGGAGTTTCCCTTGACGAGTACTTGGGCGGCTGTCTGGCTCTTGCCGAGTGCGCAGCCGAGAGGGAAACGATCTGTGCCCTTCGTCTGTGGAACGGTGAGCACGGTGCCGTCGATGAGTCGGGCGTGAATGCCGCAATCCTGACGGCACTTCGTGAGCGCTATGGCTCGGATTGGACTTCCAACCGAACCGGCTATCGCATTCGGCCCTACGTATTCCTGGAATACGGTGACCGGTTTCTGTGGCCCGGTCAGGCGCCCGCATCGGAGGAACCCCTTTTCTGCCACGCCCTTCGCTCACAGATCGGCATCCTGTCTGACGGAACCGTGGTGCCGTGCTGCCTTGACGGAGAAGGGAAGATGCCGCTTGGGAATCTCATGACCGAGGATCTTGACGTCATTCTCTCCTCTGATCGCGCCAAGGCCCTTTACGATGGCTTTACTGCTCATCAAGCGGTGGAGCCCCTGTGCCGCACCTGCGGTTACATTAGACGCTTTTCCTGTGACTAAACGCATTCCGCCTGTCCTCTGCAGGCACAGTTGATCCTTGCTATTACGGCCGTACGGCCTTTATCGGAGTGTCATCGATGAATTTTAGCAGTATCCAGTTTATCTTTCTTTTTTTACCGCTGTTTGTGCTCGTACACGCGCTGACCAAGGGAAAGCTTCAAAACCTCACCCTGCTTTTTGGAAGCATTCTGTTCTACGGCTTTGCCGTTGGCGGACATTACGAGTGGATCGTTCTCCTGTTGCTTTCCTCGGTAGCCAGCTACTTCATCGGCCTGTTGATCGAGGTCGGAAAGGGGCGGTACCGTAAGGCGATGCTGTTGGCTGGTGTTCTGTTCCACCTGGCCGTGCTGTGTCTGTATAAATATTCCGATCTGTGGATCTCCCTCTTTTCGGGCTTGCTTGAGGGCGGAGACTCCTCAACCGGCGTCCTGCTCCCCCTTGGTATCAGCTTTTATACCTTTAAGAATCTCTCCTATCTTCATGAGGTGTATGCAGGGAGGGTTGTGGCCGAAAAATCGTTTATTGACTTCAGCGCCTATCTTATGATGTTCCCGCAGATCTCCATGGGGCCGATCCAGACATACGAGAGCTTTCAGCCCTATTTACACGACCGAAAGGTGACCTTGTCCGGGATCAATTCCGGTGTTACCGAGTTTATTCTCGGCCTCGGGCTGAAAACCATCTTTGCCAACCGCCTTGGTAGCGTGTTCAGCGGTATCGAGACCATCGGTTACGACGGCATCTCCACGCCGCTTGCTTGGCTTGGCGTTATCTCCTACTCTCTGCAGCTCTATTTTGACTTTTACGGCTATTCGCTGATGGCCTCCGGTATCGGCGAAATGCTGGGGTATCAAACGCCCAAAAACTTTGATTATCCCTACACCGCCACCTCCATGACGGATTTCTGGAGACGTTGGCATATGACGCTCGGTACCTGGTTTAAGGAAAACGTCTATTTTCCCTTGGGCGGCAGTCGTTGCAGTACGGTGAAGCATTACCGCAATCTATTCGTTGTGTGGGTGTTGACCGGCGTCTGGCATGGTAATACCGTTACGTTTTTGCTCTGGGGACTGTTTCTGTTCGCCGTCATTGCCATTGAAAAATCCGGGGTCTTAAATAAGGTGATACAGCATAAATTCTGGTCTCACGTCTACATGATTCCGCTGATTCTCCTTTCCTGGACGATCTTCCGCCTTCCGACCTTCGGGGATCTCGGCGTTTACGTTACCAGGTTGTTTCCTTTCTTCGGAGAAACGCCCGAGTACGTTTCCCCCACCGACTGGGTAAAATACGCGAAAGGCGTCGGTGGCCTTATGGTAGCCGGTATTCTGTTCAGCACGCCGCTGCCGCGAAAGCTGTTTGAGAAGATCCGAAACAAGCCGCTGGTTTCGGTGCCGATCCTGCTGGTTATATTCTGGTATGCGGTGTATCTGGCGGCCTGTGGAGCAAACGATCCCTTCCTGTATTTTAATTTCTAAGATTTTGAGGAATCCGAATGAATTTTGATGAAAAAGAAGTTGTGACGTCCCCTTGGTCGCATTTCGCAGAACGCATTCTGCTCATTGGCCTGCTGGTGACGACGGTTGCGGCACTGATCGTTGGAAGTTTTGTTTCGGGCGACAAGAAGAACCCCATCGAGGGCTTGATGCTCGGCATCCGTGACGGCTTTACCGAGGAGACGGAGGACGAATTTCCGGACGACACCGACGACTGGTTTGCCGATGACACCGACGAAACCGATGGGGAAGAATCGGCCGATTCGTCTGACGTTGGTGCCGACGTCGGCGGTTCTTCCGACGCATCCCCTGACGAAACGCCGTCCGACAGCGTGGAGGGAACCGATCCTCCCGAAACCTCGCAGAAGGATCCCAATACCTCAACGGATGCCGTGAAGCCCCCGGAGACGACCAAGCCCCAGGGCACCACGAAGCCCCAGGGAACGACAAAGCCCGAGGAAACGACAAAGCCGGATGACTCGACGACGGAGCCAACTCCGCCCGAGAGCGTCGATCCCCCTGTCAGCTCCTCACCCATACCCGACATGGATCGGGTAAATGATCCCGATTATTTTCACGACGCTCTGTTTATCGGCGACTCCCGAACGGTAGGTCTTGCCACCTACGGTAAGATTACGGGTGCGACCTACTTTGCCCGTACCTCTATGAACGTGGCGAACGCCTTTGCCGACAAAAAGTCGGAGACCGATAAGAGCGGGCTGAACCTGACAGACTTTCTGACTAAATATCAGTTCGGGAAGATCTATATCATGCTGGGCATCAACGAGATCGGTTACTCCTACTCGTGGATCACGAGCCGATACGAAAAGATCATCAATAAGATCAAGGACCTCCAGCCCGACGCAATCATCATCATTCAGGCCAATATGCACGTGACCAAGAAAAAGTCGGACGCCAATCCCAATACCTTTAACAATAAACGCATCAACGAGCTGAACCGTCGTCTCTCGTTATTTGCTGATAACGAAACGGTGTTCTACGTGGACTTCAACGAAGCGTTTGATGATGAAAACGGCGCCCTGAACGCCAACTACACAGGGGACGGTGTCCACCTGCGCGGTAAGTACTACGCGCTTTGGCGTGACTGGATTTTTGAAAACGGAAAACGATGAAAGGAAGATAAAGCTATGATTATCGACAACATTCGCAACAAGGCGCGTTATCTTGCGTCTCATCCCGAGCTTGAGGGCGTCTTCGCGGTTCTCGAGTCCCTTACGGAGGAGTCTGAAATCGGACGGTACGACGTGTCGGAGAAAGCCTTCGTGAATCTCGCCAAGTACACCAACAAGACCGAGGATGTCTGCCGCTTTGAGGGCCATGCCGTCTATGCGGACGTGCAGTATATGGTCAAGGGCCGCGAGGTCATTGACGTCTGTGACGGTGCCGGCGAAACGATGAACGAAAACCGCCTTGCTACCGATGACATCTGCTTTTACAATACCCCCGCAAAATACACGCGCGTGACGCTGCACGACGGCGATTTCGTTCTGATCTATCCGGGTGAGGCCCATCGTCCTTGCGTAGGGGAGGGAAACGTTCCCTGTGCAGTTGTCAAGGCAGTCGCAAAAATCCGGATGTAACGGCTTGCTTACGACGGTAACCATTTTGTTGTCAAAAATTTTGACGGTGGTCGCATATTTTGAAGCAAATCGATAAATCTTCAAATTTTACTTGACAAGTTCAACCGATTTGAGTATAATTAATTTATCATATTAGCTAGTTAAAGTTTTTAACTAACGTAAATCAGAGGTGAAATTATGAAAAAGTTTACCAAGGTCCTCGCACTTGCACTTGTTTCCGTGCTGGCACTCATGGCCTTTGCCGCTTGTAATAACGGCAGTAGCACCACCCTCCCCGATCCTACCCCCGATGCCGACGGCACCATTACGTTGCTGATCGGCGGTGTCGGCCCCCTGACCGGCCCCTACGCCAACTACGGTCTCTCGGTTAAGTATGGTGCCGAGATCGCCGTGGAAGAGATCAACGCCGCCGGCGGTGTAAACGGCATGAAGCTGGCGCTGGATTTCCAGGATTCCCAGGGAAAGCCCGAAGCCGCACAGAACGCATACGGTAACCTGATTGACAAGGGCATGGACGTGTCCCTCGGTGCTGTTCTTTCCGGCGAGACCGCTTCCATCGTGGCTGCTGCCAAGAATGACGGCATCCTCGTTCTCACGCCCTCCGGTTCTGCCAAGGACGCTATTGCCGATAACGACAATGCCTTCCGCGTCTGCTTCAACGATCCTCAGCAGGGTACCGTTTCGGCTGACTTCATCGCCGATAACGGCCTTGCAACCAAGGTCGCCGTTTTCTATGCCAGCGACGTGGATTACAGTAACGGTCTTTACGAGACCTTTAAGGCCCAGGCTACTAAGCGCAATCTGGAGATCGTGACTGAGCAGACCTTCACCGATTCGACCAACACCGACTTCAGCACCCAGATCAACGCCATCAAGAGCTCCGGCGCCGATCTCGTGTTCATCCCGATCTATGCCGCAGAGGCCGCTACCTTCCTGACGCAGGCCAAGGCCGCAGGACTTACCGACGTGACCTTCTTCGGTTGTGACGGTATCGACGGTATCCTCACCAAGGGTATCTCCACCGAGGACGTTGAGGGCCTGATGATGCTCACGCCCTTTGCTGCCGACTCTACCGAGGCTGATGTTCAGGCTTTTGTTACCGCCTACAAGGCTAAGCACGAGGACAAGGCTCCCGACCAGTTTGCTGCCGATGGTTACGATGCGATCTACACCATTAAGGCTGCCATCGAAAAGGCAAACCTGACTAAGGATGACGTGACGAACTTCCACTCTCGCCTGGTTGCCGCTATGACGCAGATCACGGTTGACGGTGTTACCGGTACCATGACCTGGACGGCTGACGGTGAGACGCAGAAGGCGGCTAACGCTCTCGTTTACAGAGACGGTGTGGCTGTTGAGTACACGGTTGCCGGATAATTATCTTAAACCTCATACCGATACGCGTGAGAAAGGCGGGAGAACCGCCTTTCTCACCTGTCGGTTTACGGGCATTTTCCAATCCTAATATGCCGCCTATGCGGCAGGGGGTCTCTATGACTGCATTTATTCAAACCCTTGTAAGCGGACTCAGCTTGGGGAGCATTTATGCCCTCATCGCCCTGGGCTATACCATGGTGTACGGCATTGCCAAGATGCTGAACTTTGCTCACGGCGACGTGATCATGGTGGGTGCGTATTCCGTCATTACGACGGTTTCGCTTTCCGCTAACGTACCGAGCGTTGTGGCCATTCTTGTCAGTGTGGTGGTTTGTGTTGTCTTGGGTGTGACGATCGAGTTTCTTGCATACCGTCCCCTTCGAAAAGCACCTTCTCTTGCGGTGCTGATCACAGCCATCGGTGTCAGCTACCTGCTTCAGAATATCGCCCTTCTTTGGTTCGGGTCGGAGCAGAAGGCGTTTCATCTTGCACTTTTTGATCGCATCAAGCCGATCGTGATCGGCGAGGTCTACATCAACGGTATTACCTTGATCACGCTGGTGACCACCGTTGTCATCATGATTGCTTTGACGTTGTTTATCAATCTTACGAAAATGGGTAAGGCCATGCGTGCCGTGTCCGAGGATAAAGAGGCGGCAGAGCTGATGGGTATTTCGGTCAACAAGACCATTACCGTCACCTTTGCCACCGGCTCCTTTCTGGCTGCCATCGCCGCCGTCTTCTACGGCGGTGCTTACACCATGATCAAGCCTACCACCGGCTCCATGCCCGGTATCAAGGCCTTCACCGCCGCCGTGTTTGGCGGTATCGGCTCGATTCCCGGTGCTATGCTGGGCGGCATTATGCTCGGTCTGATCGAGCAGTTCTCCAAGGCCTATATCTCCACGCTGTGGGCTGACGCCATTGTCTTCGTGGTGTTGGTATTGGTGCTTGTTGTAAGACCGACCGGTCTTCTCGGAAAAAAGATCAGTGAGAAGGTGTGACGATATGAACAATAGCTTGAAAAAGAAATTCATGTCCCGCGATGCCGTGACGCTGTATCTTGTAGTCGTACTCTTTGTTGCGGTGGCCGTTATGATGTATACCGGCAATCTGAGCCGTCAGATCACCAACATGACGGTATCGGTCGGCTGCTACATCGTTCTTGCCGTATCCTTGAACCTGGTCGTTGGTCTGCTCGGAGAGCTGTCGCTGGGACACGCCGGCTTCATGTCGGTCGGTCTCTTCTCGGGTTGTTTAGTCTCCATAGCCTTAAACGACGTTTTACCCCTTGTGATCCGTCTTCCCATTTCGATGGTGGTGGGTGGTGCCGCGGCAGCGGTGGTTGGCTTCTTGGTGGGACTTCCTGCTCTTCGTCTGCGGGGAGACTATCTTGCCATCGTCACCCTCGGCTGCGGTGAGATTATCAAGAACGTGATTACCAACCTGAAGATCACGGGCGGAGCTCTCGGCTTGAATACCCGTTCCATCTATTCTCGTCCCATTCAGCTTCTGCCCTACGTCGGGGTGTTGGTTCTCATTACCGTCGTGGTGATGATGAACCTGAAGCAATCCCGTCACGGCCGCGCCATCACGGCGATCCGCGATAACCGCATTGCGGCTGAGGCCACCGGTATCAACGTGACCTACTATAAGCTGATGGTCTTTGTCTTGGCCGCCTTCTTTGCCGGCATGGCAGGCGTCGTTTACGGACACGCTCTTGCCAACGTGAAGGCCGTTACCTTTGATTACAATATGTCCATTGAGATCCTTGTTATCGTGGTTCTCGGCGGTATGGGCAGCGTGCGCGGATCGGTAATCGCCGCCATTCTGCTGCAGGCGCTTCCTGAGCTCCTCCGTGAGTTCTCTGATTACCGCATGCTCCTGTATTCAATCCTACTCATCGTTATTATGCTCCTCAACTCCTCACCGAAATTTGCGGAATTGAAGGGCAGATGGTCGATCAAAAACGTGATTGCCCATTTCAAAAAGAACAAATCCGGCGTAGCCGCAGGGAAGGAGGCGTGAGTCATGAGCGATAAAAGCAAATCCTCCCGTCTTGTGCCGTTGCCGACCAACGCCTTCGTGCCGGAGCGTGATGTGGATAAGCATCCCATTTTGGAGGCGCGCCACCTTGGCATCGACTTTGGCGGTCTGACAGCCGTTGACGACTTTTCTCTGATCATCGGCCGCACCGAGATCGCAGGACTGATCGGCCCTAACGGCGCCGGAAAGACCACGGTATTCAACCTGCTGACAAACGTTTATCAGCCTACCCGCGGAACCATTATGCTGGATGGCTACAACACGGCAGGGAAGACCACTGCCCAGGTCAATAAAATGGGCATTGCCCGTACCTTCCAGAATATCCGTCTCTTTTCACAGATGTCGGTGCTGGACAACGTTCTCGTGGGACTTCATAACGCTATGAATGAGAACCTGTTTTCCGCCGTTACCCATCTTTTCGGCTATGCAAAGGAAGAAAAGAAGGCGAAGGAGCGAGCGCTGGAGCTTCTCGACTTCTTCCACATGGCCGACCTCGCCAAGCATCAGGCGGGAAGTCTTCCTTACGGCGCACAGCGACGTCTTGAAATCGTTCGCGCCTTGGCGACTAAGCCCAGCATCATTCTTCTCGACGAGCCGGCGGCGGGTATGAACCCGTCTGAAACGGCCGAGCTGATGGAGAATATTCGCCGCATTCGCGACACCTTTGAGATCGCCATTTTGCTGATCGAGCACGACATGAATCTCGTCATGGGCATCTGCGAGGGCATCTGCGTATTGAATTACGGTAAGGTCATCGCCAAGGGATCTCCTGACGAAATTAAGGCCAACCCCCAGGTCATCGAGGCGTATCTCGGCAGAAAGGATGGCTAAATCATGCTGAAAGTCGATAATATTAACGTCTATTACGGTAAGATCCACGCCATCAAGGACGTTTCCTTTGAGGTAAACGACGGCGAGATCGTGGCACTGATCGGTGCCAACGGCGCCGGCAAGTCCACGATCCTGAAAACGGTTTCAGGTCTTCTTCGTACCCGAACCGGCAGTATCTCCTTCAATGAGGAAAACATTGCCCATACCGAAGCGCATAAGCTTCTGGCCAAGGGCCTTGCCCACGTGCCGGAGGGGCGTCGTATTTTCCTTCAGATGTCGGTTATGGAAAATCTGGAGATGGGTGCTTATATCCGCAAGGACAACTATAAAGCCGATATTGCTGACGTGTTCGCCCGTTTTCCGCGTCTTGAGGAACGAAAGAACCAGGTAGCCGGCACTCTTTCGGGGGGTGAGCAGCAGATGCTGGCCATCGGCCGCGCCCTGATGAGCCGCCCCAAGCTCCTGATGCTGGACGAGCCCTCCATGGGCCTCGCCCCGATCCTGGTAGACCAGATCTTTGACATCATCAAGGAGCTCCACGCCTCGGGTACTACCGTGCTTCTGGTGGAGCAAAATGCCGAAAAGGCGCTGGCCATTGCCGACCGCGCCTACGTGCTGGAGTCGGGACGGATCGCCGTTAGCGGTACAGGCTCCGAGCTTGCCGCAAGCGACAAGATCAAAAAGGCCTACCTCGGCGGTTGATTACAAAATAAAAAGGCCCCTCATCTCATAGGATGAGGGGCCTTTTCCATTATCTTCTCTTTTCTGCGATCTCCATGACAAGGTCAGAAATGAACTTGTCAACCGGCACCGAGCCGAGATCGCCGTTTTTCCAGGAACGGACGGCAACGGCGTTTTCTTCCATTTCCTTATCGCCGATGATCAGCATATAAGGCGTCTTCTGAAGCTGAGCCTGACGGATCTTGTAGCCGATCTTTTCGTAGCGGTCGTCGACCTCAACGCGCATACCCAGAGCTTCCATCCGCTTGGCTATGGCGCTTGTGTAGTCAAGATGCTCGTTGCCGATGGGCAGGAGCTTGACCTGAACGGGAGCCAACCAGGTGGGGAAGGCGCCGGCATACTTTTCGATGAGATATGCCAGGGTTCTCTCGTAGCATCCGAGGGAGGTGCGGTGGATGATATAAGGCCGCTTCTTCTGGCCGTCAGTGTCGGTGTATTCCATACCGAACTTTTCTGCCAGCAGCATATCGATCTGAATGGTGACGATGGTATCTTCCTTGCCGAAGACGTTTTTGTACTGAATGTCCAGCTTGGGGCCGTAGAAGGCGGCCTCGTCGATACCGACCTCATACTTGACGTCCAGCTTGTCAAGGATGTCCTTCATGATGCTCTGTGCCGTTTCCCACTGCTCGGGAGTACCCTCGTACTTGGTGGTGTTATTGGGATCCCACTGGGAGAAGCGGAAGGTGCAGTCCTCCAGCATGCCAACGGTATCCAGCACGTGGCGGGCCAGCTCAAGGCAACCCTTGAATTCCTCCTCCAGCTGCTCGGGGCGGAGGATCAGGTGGCCCTCCGAGATGGTAAACTGACGGACGCGGATGAGACCGTGCATTTCGCCGGAATCCTCGTTGCGGAAAAGGGTAGATGTCTCGCCGAGACGCATGGGAAGCTCACGGTAGGAGCGGGCCTTGTTGAGGAAAACCTGATATTGGAAGGGACAGGTCATGGGACGGAGCGCAAAGCACTCCTTGGTCTCATCGTCGGCGTCGCCGAGAATAAACATACCGTCGCGGTAGTGATCCCAGTGACCGGAGATCTTGTAAAGGTCGCGCTTGGCCATCAGAGGCGTTTTGGTCAGCAGGTAGCCGCGCTTCTGTTCCTCGTCCTCGATCCATCTCTGAAGGAGCTGAATGACACGTGCGCCCTTGGGAAGCAGGATGGGGAGACCCTGACCGATGGTGTCCACGGTCGTAAAGAGCTCCAGCTCGCGTCCCAGCTTGTTATGATCGCGCTTGCGGGCCTCCTCCTGTGCGGTGAGGAATTCGTTCAGCGCATCCTTGTTAGGATATGCCGTACCGTAAATGCGTTGCAGCATCTTGTTGGAGGAATTACCCTCCCAGTAGGCACCGGTGCACTGCGTCAGCTTAAAGGCCTTCACGGCGCCGGTCGAATGAAGGTGCGGGCCTGCGCAGAGATCCACAAATTCGCCCTGACGGTAGAAGGAGATATCGTCGCCATCGGGGATGCGGTCGATGAGGAGGACCTTGTAGGGCTCGTTCTTCTCCTCCATCCGCTTTTTGGCCTCATCACGGGGGAGCAGGAAGCGCTCAATGATCAGATTTTCCTTCACGATCTTCTTCATTTCGGCCTCGATCTTGGTAAGGATCTCGGGCGTGAAGGAAACGTCGCTGTCAATGTCGTAATAGAAGCCGTTATCCACCGAAGGGCCGATGGTTAGCTTGGCTTCGGGGAAGAGGCGCTTGACGGCCTGGGCAAGAATATGGGAAGCGGTATGCCAGAAGACGTGCTTTCCCTCCTTGTCGTCAAAGGTGATGGGCGTGACGTCAGCACCGTCAGTCACCTCGGTAGAAAGGCCGATAACCTCACCGTTCACCTTGGCAGCCAGTACCTCGCGGCTCATTTGTTCCTTTTCTTTAAGTATTTCATAAGCGGTTTTCATCCTATACCTCCTGTAATTAACAAAAAACACACCCCGAACAGATTCTGTTCGGGGTGTGGATGACGTAAGTCCATCCGCACGGTTCCACCCAAGCGTTTCACTTTTGGTTATGCGGTTGTGATCAGGACGGTGGTACCCGTAAGACGTGACCGTCGCGGCTTTCAGCAAGCGCCGCGCTCTCTGTGCGGTACGGCTCTTACGAACGTGTCCGTCGGGATACGTATCGTATAAAGACATGATACCACGTTTGTCCCCTTTTGTCAAGGATTCATGTGAAATTTCTCGCAAAAGGAGACGATTGAGCATCGGTCAGTATTTAAGGGCGTTCCGGATATGTTTTATATTTAGTCCATTTCTTAAGATAACCTGCATTTAGGCTTAGACAACCCAAATTTACCCCAATCAACATCAAAATGAATACTACGTATATAAGATCTCCCCACCAATCAATTTCAAATGCAACCGTATAAATTAAGAGTGAAACTAGGATAGGAAAGGAAATCAATGCTGCGATCAGTTTAGACCAAAGAATAGCGAGAACCGTTTTTCGGGCTTTTGAATTGGAATAGTAGGTGTTTACCTCCACATTATTTCCATTAGAATCCATTGATTTGACGGTTATCGAATGAATGAGTGGGGCAATAATGGATTGAATCTCGCAAGATTCAATTTGAATTGTCTGAGGCAATGGAGCAGTCTGATCCCATTCAAAAACGAGCGGAATAGCAATTTTCGGGTTTAAGAAGAATAGCAGTCTCTTTTTATCATCTATCTCCCAGGTTGGATCCGTCGTCAATTTTGTCGTATCATATTTGGGAAAAGGGCGGAGAGTCATGAGGCCATACGAATAATCAACGTCAATTTCCGTCGTTTTCTCCATCGGAACGTCGTATACTGTTCCATTGATCGTAATTTGCAGCATTTTATCGGAATTATTGATGATGATCATATGCGCTCTCCTGGGTATTGCATTTTGATTTAAAAAGTATATCATTTTTGTCGTTATCTGTCAAGTAGTAGAACTGCTTCTGTAAACGTCACGAATAAAAATTTTTCCCACAAAAGAAAAGGATTTTTCGCGCGATTGACACACACCACGTAACATGGTATAATGGTATCATAATCCATATAACAGGCGGTCTTATTAATGTTAAAAAAATGGTTAATCGGTTTGTTTACCACGAGCGTGCTGCTCTGCTCAATCCATCATCCCACCGCTGCGGCCACGGCGGTGGAGGCCCCGGGCGGTCAGGTTTCCTCTTATGAGGAGCTGGGAAAAGCTCTCGGCGGCGAGGCGGCCGTAAGGATTGAAGAAAATCATCTTCTCATTCTTTCGGATATTCGTCTGTCGGCTCCCGTCGTCATAACGGAAGGACAATATATGTTGCTTGGTGCCGGTATTGAGATAACGGCTTCCTTTGACGCTTCCGCCTTCTTTTGCGTAGAGGGAAAGGGGGCCGCGCTGTCCTTCGGTTCTTCCGGTACCCAAGGCGACCAGGACAACCTGGTGCTGAACGGCGAAAATAAGACGCGAAGCGGTTCGCTGCTCACCATCGGCAACGATGCTACCGTAACGATCTTTGGCGGAACGGCGCTTCGCAACCACACGACGTCGGTATCCGGCGGTGCGATTTTTAATGAAGGTACCTTCGCTATGTACGGCGGCACCATTGAGGATTGCAGCAGCGTTGGCGCCGGCGGCGCGATTGATTCTCGCGGCAGTGTCATTTTCTCGTCAGGTGTGATTTCGGGATGCTCCGCAGAGTTCGGCGGCGCGCTGTATAACGAAGGGAAGGCCTCCCTTGTCGGAACGGAGTTTAAGGATTGCCGAGCCACTAAGGGCGGCGCCGTCTTTAACGCCGGCGATCTGGAGATGCTCAGCTCCTCAATCTCGTCCTGCAAGGCCACACAGGGAGCAGGACTCTATAACAGCGGCACCGCGGCCTTGAAGGGCGGACAGATCGTCTCCTGCCTTGCCGAGAACGGCGAGGGAGGCGGTATTTATAACAGCGGCACCCTCACCATGAGCGGCACCTATCTCAAGGATAACTCTGCTAAAAATGGCGGTTCGCTCTATAACGTCGCAGAGGCCACCCTTGCGGAGGGCTTACTGCTTGCGGGAAACGCTACCGAAGCGGGAGGGAACGTCTATAATGATGCGAACGGTACCGTGAAGCTGACGGGCTGCTCCATCAGCGTCGGTAAGGCTAAGTACGGCGGCGGTGTCTTCAATCTCGGAACGCTTACCCTCTCGGGCGGTGTGATCAACAGCAATAAAGCCGATTGCGGAAAAGGTGTTCTTAACGATGGGAAATTGAGCATCCTTGGGTTTGTCGATGTCTACGACAACAACGACATTTTTATCGTGACCGACGATGAGGCCTCCCACGCCATCTCGCTGGAAAACAAGTTGAATGACGTCTTTCATGCTGTCCTGACGCCCGGTTGCCGAACCGAAAACGGCTATGAGATCGGTTACGTTGAGGGAGCAAAGCTTCTTGCTGGCAGTCACGTGTCAGCCGGCTACGCTCGTTTTTCGGTTTCCCCAGACAATGGGGAGGAATGGCTCCTGACAGAGGATGGGACGCTCATACCGTCTCTTCCCGTCTACCGTCAGGCGTGGTTCTACCTCGTATTGATTGGCACTTTTGCCTTGACGGTCGCTTTGATGGTCACAGGCATCCGATACCTCGATAAAAAACGGAGCAGCTGATGGATCGCTCATGATCAATGATAACGTGTGAACGGTGAGTCATTAGGATGAAGAAAGAATACGAACGCTTCGGCGAAAGCAATATCTTCGAGGGCATGGTGTCCCTGCGGGTTCTGATCGCCAACATGGAAGAAAACGCGGTAAGCAATCGACGGATCCTTACCGTCTATTACGACAAGGAACGAGCGCAAAAGGAGCGGAAGGAAGCCGCCTGGCTCTCACACCGTGCCGAGGAGCTCGGCTTCTCCCTTGCGCTATGTGACAGGGAAGAAATTGATGCCATGGCTCTTGGCAACACCCACGGCGGTGTCCTTGCGGTCTGCGGTAGCAGAACGATTCCCAAATTTACGCCTGATGCTGTGCCGGATAACGGTTTTTACGTGATGCTGGAGGGGATCGAGGATCCCTATAACTTCGGCTATGCCCTCCGTTCTCTGTATGCCGCCGGTGTGAATGGGGTACTGCTTCCCGAGCGAAACTGGATGACGGCAGCCGGCGTGGTATGCCGCGCCTCGGCGGGTGCGTCAGAGCTTCTGCCGCTCTGGACCTGTGGCGGTGTCGAGGCTGCATCCTGCTTTAAGGGAAAGGGCTACAAGGTGGTCTGCGCTGACCTGCGGGATTCGGTGCCGCTTTACGATGCCGATCTGTCTCTTCCGCTGTTTCTGGTGGTCGGCGGAGAAAAGCGCGGGATCTCCGGCGCACTTCTCGGCATGGCGGATACCCGCGTCAGGATAGACTATGCGAGAGACTTCGGTGCGTCATTGTCTGCTGCATCGGCCGCTACCGTCGTGGGCTATGAGGTCTACCGCCAAAACCGAAAAGCCTGATATACGAACAAAAAAGCACCCTGCTGACCAGACGGTCAGCAGGGTGCTTGTATTTGTGCGTATTATCCGTTGCTCTGCTGCTTGGCAAGGTTATCGTAGAAGACCTTGTAATAGTCGTTCTCGATGATCTGCAGCGACATTTCGAACTTGTTCTGCACGTAGGAGATGCACGCCTGGACGTAGGCATCCGAAACGGTGCTCTTATCCACAAGATAGGTCACCTTGTTCTTCGATGCGTTAAACTTGATCTTGTCGGTGACAAAGCTCTTGTTGTACAGCATGGCAATGTGGAAGGTCTTGGGGTCCAAAACGTCCACACCGGCAAGCAGACGGGAGTCGTACTCGTAGCCGAAGAGGTTCAGAAGGGTAGGAATGATGTCAACGGTGCAGCAGGGGGTATCGATTTCGATGGGCTTTTCCATGCCGGCGTTGTAG
The DNA here is from genome assembly GCA_015064295.1 of Oscillospiraceae bacterium. Classification (GTDB taxonomy): domain Bacteria; phylum Bacillota; class Clostridia; order Oscillospirales; family CAG-272; genus Colimorpha_A. Next base: position 48,101 of record SVSM01000004.1, read on the forward strand.
CAGATGAAGGCGTTTTCGTAAATACCGAAGGAGGCGCTGACGCTCTTACCGGCCAGCGTGCGGTACTCGCTGTCGTAGAGGCCGTAGGGATAGTGGTCGTTGGTCAGGACGATGACGGTGTTGTCAAGACAACCTTCCTCCTCCAGACGCTTCATGATGACGGTGAGCATATCCTCCACCTCAAGGTTGGCGGCAAGGTAGGTCTTAAGACGTTCGCTTACGTTGAGCTTGTCAACGCGCTCACGGTTGACGTATGCCATCGGGCTCTTGGAGTGGGTCTTGTCGTCGATGCCGTAGTAGGGGTGGTGACCGCTGTAGGTCATATAGTAGGCAGTAAACTGCTTGACGTTGCCGTTTTCATCCTTGTTGCTCAGGTAATCGTCGAGAGTTTGAACGGCCACTTCCTCGTCAGAGTTGGGCTTTTTATTTTTGGTGGAGAAAACAAGCTTGCGAGAGGGGTCAAAGGTGCCGTTTTCGTAAGCACCGTCCATGAAGCGGACGAGCTGATAGCCCATGTTGGGATGGGTAAGCTCGCGGCGGTAGAAGGAGCCGGTGTTGTTATGATAGGCGGCTGAGAAGGCGCCCATATCGTTAAATACGTTACCCATGCAGTAGGGGAGGTATTTATCGGCAGAGAGCAGGAAGGTGGAATTTTTCTTCAGATCGTTGGTCTTGCCTACGGTATTGGGGATCAAGCCGGTGCAGAAGGCGTATTCACCGTTGGTGGTGATGGACTTGAACATGCCGTAGAAGTTGTTAAAGACAAAACCGTTGGTAGAGAGCTTATAAAGAGTAGGCGTCAGCTCGGGATCGATCATATGATCGGTAAAGGACTCAGCGCAGATCATGATGAGGTTGTAGCCCTCAAACATACCCGTGTACTGATTGGTGTAGGTACCCTGCTGAGAATTTACGTAGTTGTGAATGGCCTGAAGCTTTTTGTTCGTTTCCTGTGCGATCATGGCATCCATATTGATGTCGATGACGTTTTGCAGTTTAACAGGCACGGGCGGATCATCGGGGTTGGTCGAGCCGACGGGATCGTCGGAGGGAGGGTCGGTCACATCCGGAGGAGCTAACAGATTATTGTCAATAGTTTCAAAGCTTGGGTCATCGGCTTCGGGATGGTAGAAAAGCATATCGTAGAGCTCAAGACGGAGGGAGCTCATGACGCCGAAGCTCTCGACGTTGTTGTCCAAAACACGGGGGTGCTGCAGGTACATATTGGCGGGGCTGAAGGGGCCATCTTCGCCGATATAGAGCATACCGCGTGCAAACAGGTGAAGAAGCAGGCAGACGATGAGGGAAGCACCGCTGACGACGATCGACTGCTTTTTCGGACGGAGGTACAGGAACAGGACGAGAGAAAAGACGGCCGTGATCAAGGCAACGGCCAGGATCTTCGGGATGTTGCTCACGATCGCATCGACCATTTCGGTGCCGAAATCCTTGGCAACGTCGCCGCCCATGACGACCTTATTGACCTCCATGTAGGTCATAAAGACGCTGGAATAGATGATCTGCGTCAAGAACCACACGCCGAAGAAGCTTGCGACGACAGTGCTCAGGATGCAGTTGATCTTGGTGCTGAACAGCGAGAAGATGGCGGAAAACAGGAAACCTACCGGCAACGCAAAGAGAATGGGATAGAAGAGGCGTGCGGTGATCTCCAGCTCCTCGGTGATATGGAAGAACAGTTCAATAAAGGCAAAATAGCCGGAGAAGAGAAGTGACTGGAGGAGCCAGGACTTCCACCGGCGAAAATGTCTGGCAAAAAAAGTACCGGCTGTTTGTAGCGTGTTCATGGGTGTTGTCTCCTTTTTGGTTTCAAAACAATTTGACGATGCTGTGTGGAAGAGCTTTCCGTCATAGCGTAATGCGGTCAAATCCCTGTTGTTTCTTATATTCGACAAAGTCCTCATAGGTGCCGAGCCGATCGACGTAGCTGCCGTCGTCGCGGATCTCGATGATGCGGTTGGCAACGGTATTCACGATCTCATAGTCGTGAGAGGTAAAGAGGACGTTACCTTTGAAGTTGTCAAGGCCGTGGTTCACGGCGGTGATGGATTCCAGGTCAAGGTGATCGGTGGGCTGATCCAGCAGGAGCACGTTTGAGCCAAAGAGCATCATGCGGGAGAACATACACCGCACCTTCTCGCCACCCGAAAGCACGTGGACCTGCTTGAAGACGCTTTCGTTGGAGAAGAGCATCCGTCCGAGGAAGCCGCGCAGATAGGTCTCGGTCTGATCCTTGGAGTAGCGCCGCATCCAATCGAGAATGGAATCGGTACAGCCGTCAAAGTAGGCAGTGTTATCGTGGGGGAAGTAGGAGGTGGTAATGCTGATGCCCCACTTGAAGGAGCCGCCGTCCGGCTCGCACTCCTCCATGAGGATACGGAACAGAGCGGTAATGGCCTGCTCGTTTCCGACGAAGGCGATCTTGTCGCCCTTGTTGACGGTAAAGGTGAGGTTTTTGAAGAGCAGCTCGCCGTTTTCCGATTTGGTCAGGTCGTTGACGAAGAGGATATCCTTGCCGGCCTCCCGATCCATATCAAAGCCGATAAAGGGATAGCGGCGGCTGGAGGCGGGGATTTCCTCAAGAGAGATCTTCTCCAGCAGCTTGCGGCGGGAGGTTGCCTGACGGGATTTGGATTTATTGGCAGAGAAACGGGAGATAAAGGTCTGCAGCTCGCGGATCTTATCCTCGTTTTTCTTGTTTTGCTGTTTAAGAAGGCGTTGGACCAGCTGGCTGGATTCGTACCAGAATTCGTAGTTACCGACGTACATCTTGATGCCGCCGTAGTCAATGTCTACGATGTTGGTGCAGACGTTATTCAGGAAGTGACGGTCGTGAGAGACCACGAGGACGGTACCGAAATAATCGGCAAGAAAATCCTCAAGCCAGGTCACGGCGTCAATGTCAAGACCGTTGGTCGGCTCGTCCAGGAGAATGATGTCGGGATTGCCGAAAAGGGCCTGAGCGAGAAGCACCTTTACCTTTTCGCTTTCCTTCAGCGTGGACATGGTGTCGTAGAGGATGGCTTCGGAAAGGCCAAGCCCCTGCAACAGCTTAGAGGCGTCGGATTCCGCCTCCCAGCCGTTCAGCTCGGCAAATTCGCCCTCAAGCTCCGAGGCACGAAGGCCGTCCTCGTCGGTGAAATCCTCCTTGGCATAGATCTCGTCCTTTTCCTTCATAATTTGGTAAAGGCGGGGATTTCCTTGGATGACGGTGTCGAGGACTGTAAAGGAGTCGAATGCGAAGTGGTCCTGCTTCAAGACCGACATACGGACGGTGTCGGGAATGGAAACCGAGCCCTTTGTCGGCTCAAGCTCACCGCAAAGGATCTTAAGGAAGGTGGACTTACCGGCACCGTTGGCACCGATAATGCCATAGCAGTTGCCGGGGGTAAATTTCAGGTCAACATCCTTGAAGAGAAGCTGACCGCCAAATTGAAAGCTGAGGTTTAAAACGGTGATCATGAGATTCCTTGTACATTTTAAGTTAAATACCAAACTATTATAACACAATCGACGAAGTTCGTCAAGACAATCAGAGGAAAGACTTTTTTCTATACAAAAAGTTTACATTTGCCCTGACAAAATCATGAAAAAAGCCGCAAGAAATTGAGGGCTATATTGTTCAAGAAAACGGGGTTTGACTTGACAATTTCGCCGTTTTGTGGTATAATATGACCGTATAAACACGCAGAAATTCGGTCTGATTGGATGAAGGGTTCATCCGCCGTTTTTTGCCGCCGCGGCATTTTTCACCCGCGCGTTTTACCTTTTTACGGCCCGGAGGTAAGTAACATGGACACCATTCACAACACGGTAGCGGAAGGCTTTTGCACCGTTAAAAAAGCCCTCTTTGACAAGCTTTACGAGCACCTGAATCCTCAACAGAGGGAAGCGGTCTTTCACGTCAACGGCCCCCTTCTCGTGCTGGCGGGAGCCGGCACCGGAAAGACGACGGTGCTGGTCAACCGCATTGCGCACATCATCCGTTACGGCAATGCCTGTCAGTCCTTGACGACGCCCGAGGAGATCACCGCCGAAAAGGTACACGAGCTGGAGCGCGCCGTTGCGCTTTCCCGGGAGGAGATCGCCGACGTTCTGGGGGAATATATTACCGAGCCCTGTCCGCCGTGGGCCATCCTTTGCATCACCTTTACCAATAAAGCCGCAAACGAGATGAAGGAGCGTCTTGCCCTGACTCTCGGGGAGGAATACGCAAGTGAGATCTGGGCGGGGACCTTCCATTCCATTTGCGCCCGATTGCTCCGCAAGTACGGAGAGAGCCTTGGTTATCCCCGCAATTTTACCATCTACGATGCCGACGACTCCAAGCGCTTGGCGCTGTCCTGCATGAAGGAGCTGCAGATCGATGATAAGCGGTTTCCCATTCGTTCGGTTTTGAATCAGATCAGTGCTCTGAAGAATAACCTGAAGACCCCTGCCGTTTTTTCCTCTGAGATCGGATCCGATTTCCGCCTGACGCAGATCGCCTCGATCTATACTCTTTACCAGAAGCGGCTTTTCGATGCGGGCGCCATGGATTTCGATGACATCATCATGCAGACCGTCCGTCTTCTCACCGAAAATGACGACGCTCGCGGCTACTGTCAGAACCGCTTTAAGTACGTCAGCGTGGACGAGTTCCAGGATACCAACTACGCCCAGCTGCAGCTTGTCAAGCTGCTTTCGGGCCGCTATCGCAATCTGATGGTGGTGGGAGACGACGATCAGAGTATTTATAAGTTCCGCGGCGCTACCATTGAAAACATTCTGAAGTTTGACCGGGAATATCCCGACGCCAAGGTGATCCGCCTGGAGGAGAACTACCGTTCCACCTCCCACATTCTGAATGCCGCCAACGGTGTGATCAAGCACAATCTCGGTCGCCACGAAAAGGAGCTCTTTACCGATCGCGGCGAAGGCGAAAAGCTGGTGGTCAAGAAGTGTGACAACCAGAACGAGGAAGCCAAGTACATCATCAACCGAATCATGGATATGGTCATTCGCGAAAAACGGAAATACAGCGATTTTGCCGTCCTGTACCGCATGAATGCCCAATCCCAGAACCTGGAGCAGATGTTTGCGCGAAGCGGTATTCCTCACCGCGTGATCGGCGGTCAGCGCTTCTTTGACCGCAAGGAGATCCGTGACATTATGGCGTATCTCGCTGTTATTAACAATCCCTCCGACGACCTTCGTCTCAAGCGTATCATCAACGAGCCGAAACGGAAGATCGGGGATAAAACGGTGGGTGACGTGGAATACCTGGCGCAGCTCCACGGGCTGTCCATGTACCGCGTCATGACGGAGGCGTCAAAGTACCCGCAGATCTGTAAGAGCGTATCCAAGCTCAAGGAGTTTGTGGGCGTTATCGAGCGTTTGCGTGAGATCGCAGCCAATGCGTCTCTCTCGGAGCTGTTTGAAAAGACCATCGATATGACCGGCTACCGCGCCATGCTGCTGGCCGGCGGCGAGGCGGAGGCGGATCGCTTAAAGAACGTGGAGGAGCTGATCTCCACCGCCGTGGAGTTTGAGAAAACCCACGAGGAGCCGACGCTGGAGACCTTCTTGGAGGAGGTTGCCCTGATCACCGACATTGATAACTACGATGACGACAACAACGCTGTGGTGCTGATGACCATTCACAGTGCCAAGGGGCTTGAGTTCCCGGTGGTCTTCTTGCCGGGCATGGAGGAGGGCATTTTCCCCGGTATGCAGTCAGCCTCCGATCCCGAGGAGGTGGAGGAGGAGCGTCGCCTTGCGTACGTTGCCATCACCCGTGCCAAGGAGCGTCTCTACTGCCTGCACGTAAGAGAACGCCTCATGTTCGGACGTACCCAGTTTAATCCTCTTTCCCGCTTCGTGAATGAGATACCCGCCGATCACGTGGAGGTGGAGGAGCCGGCAGGACCTGCCGAGCAGCGTCCGCTGACCACGCGCCAGAAGCGTCATACGATCTCAAAGGAATTCTTTACCGAGCCGGCGGTCAAGTCAAGCAGACCCAGCAGCTCTTTTGAGCATTTCACCGTGGGCGAGCGTGTCGTCCACCTTGCCTTCGGCGAGGGAACCATCCTCTCGGCGAGAGAGATGGGTACCGACGTGCTGTACGAGATCGCCTTCGATGATGCTGGCACCAAAAAGCTGATGGCCACCTTTGCCAAGCTGAAGCGTGCCGACTGACATAAACACAAAAAGCACCCCGACAGACAAATCTGTCGGGGTGCTTTTGTCGTGAATTTCGGTGCATTTTGGGGTATTATTTGCCCATTTTCGTACCCTTAACCCACCCTTTCAGGTAGGAAAAGGTCGCCTTTTCTCCCTGTTCTGCCAGCATGGTCAAAAGGGTTTCCAGTTCGTCCGAGGTGTCGGGGTGGATCACGCGTGACGGCTTGCCCCTCAAAAAGTACTGAAGCGGATCGTCGTCCCGGTAGTCCTTACCGCGGTAGATCTTGGAGGCGGCCACGCGGTCACAGAACATCTCGGCCACATAGCGGCGGGGCATTCTGATCGGTACGACACGGCGCTCCTTGGGGTTGTAGTCGGTCCAATACTCAAAGTGATGCTTGTTCCGTCCCTTGTGGTGAAGCCAGGCGGAGGAATAGCCGTATACCTCCCGTTCGGCCTCGTTGGGGCTTCGGTTGCCCTGATAGTACCGTGCGCCCGCCCAAAACTCGGCAGGAGCATATTTGGAGAGGTCATGACCCAAGCCCTGAAGGCCGATGCCGGCACGGAAGCAGTGGGCGATCACCTTATGGCGGTGATGGGTAATGGTGATAAAGTGTTTGATTGGATGTATCATGGCATTTACCTCACGCCCACGGAGGAGAACAGATCGCCGACCGTGTGCTTCCGATCAAAAACCAGATTGTATTGCAGTTTTGCATAGAGATTCAAAAGAGATTCGTCGTAGACGTGCTGCACCCCGTGGGCGTTCCATGCTGCATCGTAATAGCCGTTGGCGTTTATGGCAGGGTACTGCTCCATCAGCTCTTGCTGCCAGCACTGGAAGGGTGTCAACGGCACGTCGGTCAGCGAGAGGAGAAGGGAAGCGAGATAGTTTGCGGAGGTCGCTTTCGGCAGAGTGTCCAGCCCTTCCAAATCGTAATTGGCCCACAGGATATAGGGGGTGATATAACGGCTTTGCAGGGTTTCAAGGGAGGGACTGCTCATATCGATACCGTTGGCCTTCAGGATGGGACTGACCACGTGGTCGTTGGGCTGATGGTCGCCGAACATCAAAATAATGGTCGGCTCGTCGACCTCGGCGTAGTACTCCACCAGCTTTTGGAAGGCGGCATCGGTGACCTTTAGGAGGGAAAGATAGTTATTGAAGTAGCTGATATAGGAATAGCGGTTGTTCTGTACCGCAACGTCGGGCTTAAAATTGCCGTTGTTTTTGTTGGGGTAGTCACCGTGGTTCTGCATGGTAACACCGAAGACAAAGAGGGGCTCGCCTTCAGCCTTTTCCTCTTGCAGGGAGATGATCTGATCAAACATGGTCTCGTCGCTGATATAGCCGCGAACCAGTCTTCGATTCTTGAAGTCGTTGCGGAAATAGATCTTATCAAATCCGAGGCGGGGATAAACCTCGTCGCGGTCCCATCCCGATCCTCCGTAGGGGTGCATTCCCGCCGTGAGGTAGCCAAGGTCGTTCAGCTGGGAGACCAGGGACATGGTTTCCCCCTTGATATGCTGCTGGAAGGGGATGGAGCCGGTTGGCAGAAACGCCATGGAGGTACCGGTCAAAAACTCAAATTCACTGTTGGGAGTGTTGCCTCCCTTGACCGAAACGTAAAGGTTCCCGACGGCTGCGTTTTCATAGCGTTCGGTTATGCTGTGGATAAAGGGCAGGTAGTCGATATTCGTTTCAAAATCCCACAGCGACGCAGGGTCGGAAAAGCCCTCGTTCATGACGACGATGATGTTGGGGAGCTTGGCGTCCTCCTTGACGGTATCCTCCGCCTCGTCGCGGTATTCCTCATAAAGTGCCTTCAGGTCATCGGCGTCGTATCCCTTGGGGGCATTCAGCTTCAAATATTTGGTCGTCCAAATGAAGCTGACGGCGCACCCGTTATGCTTGTACAGATAACTTGCGGAAAAGAGGTAAGGGTAATAGCCGAAGCGCTCCTCGGCCTCGGCCGTGGTCACGTAGTGGCAATAGCCCCCGAACATCCCAATGGCAACGACGGCAACAACGGCGTTCACCCAAAACCGTTTCAGGCGAAATCGGAAGCCGCAAAGAAAGGGGGTGCTGACCATAAACAGAAAGGCGTAGAGGATAAAGAAAAGCTTGCTGTTCGGCTCAAGCGTGTAGTTGTCCAGCACCGAAACGGCGGTTCCGAAGGAGAGAACGTCCCAGGGATAAATGGGAGCGCTTCGGAAGGCAACGGCCATGTAATTGGCAAGACCGAAGAGCATGGGAACCCCCGCCGTTACGGCCATGGCTACGTCGGAGCGGGTGGTCAGGGCCGTTACCAGGAAAAGCAGCAGATAGAAAAACAGGGCGTTCAGCATCATCAGGTTGCGGTCCATGACGGGGCTGTCCTTGAAGGGATTGTGAGTATAGTATTCTAGCAAGAAGAAGGATGCAAAGGGGACAACGGCGTAGAGAAGAGCCCCTACCCCTTTGGAGACTCGGTTATTTTCGAGGATACCGAGGACCACCGAAACACCCAGCATCAGGATCATGATCACAAGATACGTTAAGTCGGTCTTGCTTTCTCCGTGGATTTGAAACTCGACCTTGGCAAGAGATACGATCAAGAAAACACTGAGAAGTAGTGCCGGGATAAACCGGCAGGCCGCCTTTTTGCCGGAGTAATGGGACTCCTTTTTGGAAATGCTCATCATGCAGCTCCTTGTGTGAATCGTTGCAAGCTATTAAACTGATTATACATGGGATTGATGTGTTCTTCAAGGGAATATTGTTAATTTTTTTGCCGAAATTCCTTGGAAGGGGCTGTTTTTTATGTTTAATTTTAAGAAACTCTTTTCAAAGCAAAGATTTTATGATATAATATATAAGTTAACGTATAATGATTGAGGTTTATACATGAAATCACTGCTTCGGTATATGAAGGGCTACCGGAAAGAGTGCCTCCTTGGCCCGCTTCTTAAGTTGGCTGAGGCAACTCTTGAGCTGCTTGTCCCTTACGTCATCCTGGCGATGATCCGGAACGGCATTGAGGGAGAGAACCGCCGCTACGTCGTGCTGGCGATGCTGATCCTGATTGGCATGGGCTTTGTGGGACTCCTGTTTTCGGTTGCCGCTCAGTATTTTTCCGCCAAGGCAGCCGTTGGCTTTACTGCGCGGGTGCGAGAGGCTCTGTTTGCTCACATTCAGTCCTTGACCTACCGTGAGATCGACGGTCTGGGACGCTCCACCCTGATGACGCGAATGACCAGCGACATGAATCAGGTCCAAACCGGTGTTAATCTGGCGTTGCGCCTTCTTTTGCGTTCTCCCTTTATTGTGTTCGGCGCCATGATCATGGCCTTCACCATCGACCGCGAGGCAGCCATGACCTTCGTTGTGGCCATTCCGGTTCTTTCTGTGGTGGTGTTTGGTATTTTGCTTGCGGGTATTCCCCTGTACAAAAAGGTGCAGGTCCGTCTTGACGGGATCCTATCCAAAACCAGAGAAAATCTCACGGGTGTCAGAATGCTCCGTGCACTCTGCAAGGAGGACAGCGAGGTTCGGGATTTTGATGAGAAAACCGAGCAGCTTGCCGGCTCGCAGAAGCTTGTCGGGAGAATCTCGTCCCTTATGAATCCTCTTACCTACGTGTTGATCAATCTTGCGATCGCCTTTTTGATGTACCGGGGGGCGATCAAGGTGCAGTACGGCGTTCTGACCCAGGGTGCTGTCCTTGCTCTTTATAACTATATGTCGCAGATCCTGGTGGAGCTGATCAAGCTGGCTAACCTGATCATCAACATAACCAAGTCCATCGCCTGTGCCAACCGCGTGGAGGCGGTCCTTGAGACGAAGCCGTCTCTTTCGGTGCTGCCCGAAAAATATTCGGAAAAGGATGGTTCGGTCGTGGAATTCGACCGCGTATCCTTCCGCTACGGAAACGGCGGCGAAAATGCTGTTAACGATATCTCCTTTCAGGTGCGTCCCGGCGAGACGGTTGGCATTATCGGCGGTACCGGATCGGGTAAGTCCACGCTGATCCACCTGCTTTGCCGGTTCTATGAAGTGGTTGAGGGGGATATTTACGTTGAGGGACGGAGCGTGACCTCCTACCCGCAGGAGGAGCTGTTAAGTAAGTTCGGCATCGTGCCACAAAAGGCAATCCTCTTCCGCGGAGATATTCGCAGCAATATGCAGTTCGGCCGCGAGGACGTGACCGACGTAGAGATCTGGGAGGCGTTAAGCCTGGCCCAGGCCAAAGAGTTCGTGGAAAAGAAGGAGGGCGGTCTTTCGGCGCCCGTGGAGCAGTTCGGACGGAACCTGTCGGGCGGTCAGCGTCAACGGCTGACGATTGCCAGAGCCCTGGTCAGAAGGCCGTCGATCTTGATCCTGGACGACAGTGCCTCGGCTCTTGATTATGCCACCGATCTGGCCCTGCGCCGTTCGATCCGCAGCCTGGATTACCGGCCCACGGTGTTTTTGGTGTCGCAACGTGCGTCGACGCTGAAGGGTGCTGATCGCATTCTCGTCATGGACGAGGGACGTCTTGTCGGCATCGGAACCCACGACGAGCTCTTTGATACCTGTGACGTTTACCGCGAAATCTGCCTGTCGCAGATGAAGCAGGCGTGAGGAGGTGCTGTTATATATGAAACTTCCTTTGATGCAAAACGGCATGGGACTTAAGCGATCTCTCACTTATGTGAGACGTTATAAGGTCTTGATCGTTTTGACGCTCCTCTTGGCAGCCGTGAACGTGGCCTCCGCCCTTTACGTTCCTCTCCTGATCGGTGACACCATTGACCTGATGCTGGGAGAGGGAAAGGTCGTCCTGGACGACGTGGTACCCCTTCTTGTTCGTGCCGTGATCGTGGCGGTAATCGGCGGCGTTGCCCTTTGGTTCATGAGTATCATCAACAACCGCATTACCTTTCACGTTGTGCGCGACATCCGCCGTGACGCCTTTGCCAAGATTCAAAGGCTTCCGATCTCTTATCTTGACTCCCATCCGGTGGGTGACGTCGTCAGCCGTGTGATCACCGACGTGGATCAATTCTCCGATGGCCTCCTTATGGGCTTTACCCAGCTGTTTATCGGCATCCTGACCATCGCGGCGACCTTGGTCTTTATGTTTCTTCTCAATCCCTTGATTGCGGCGGTAGTGGTTGTGCTGACCCCGCTCTCACTTTTTGTTGCGAACTTCATTGCCAAGAAATCCTACCGATTCTTCCGTGAGCAGACGGTGATTCGCGGTGAGCAGACCGACTATATCAGCGAAATGGTGGAGAACGTGAAGACCGTTAAGGCCTTTTCCGCCGAAAAGCGCGTCACCGATGGCTTTTGTGAGGTGAACCGCCGCCTTGAGAAGAGCTCCCTTAACGCGATTTTCTTCTCCTCGCTGGTGAACCCAACGACACGATTTGTGAACGCCGTCGTCTATGCGGCGGTGGCGGGCTTTGGTGCCCTTGCGGTGATCGCAGGCTCCATTACGGTGGGCGCCCTTTCGGTGTTTCTCAGCTACGTCAACCAATATACAAAGCCCTTTAACGAAATCTCCGGTGTGCTTGCCGAGCTGCAAAACGCGATGGCCTGTGCCGAGCGCATCTTCGAATTTCTCTCCGAGAGGGAAGAGACCCCTGATGCTCCCGATGCCGTTATTCTGGATTCGGTCAACGGGGCGGTCGGAGCAGAAGGAGTCTGTTTCTCGTATACACCCGAACGAAAGCTGATCGAAAACTTTAATCTTGACGTGAAAGCAGGGCAGAAGATCGCCATCGTCGGCCCGACTGGATGCGGCAAAACGACCTTTATCAACCTGCTGATGCGCTTCTATGACGTGAACCTTGGACGGATCACGGTAGACGGTCATGATATTCGTAGCGTCACCCGCAAGAGCCTCCGTTCCCAGTACGGCATGGTGCTGCAGGAGACCTGGTTAAAGGCCGGCACGGTCAGAGAGAATCTGAAGATGGGCCGCCCGGAGGCCACCGACGAGGAAATGATCGCCGCCGCCAAGCGCACCCACTGCCACGGATTTATTTCCCGTCTTGATCACGGCTATGACACCGAGATCACCGAGAACGGCGGCGAATTATCGGCAGGACAGAAGCAGCTTCTCTGTATTGCCCGTGCCATGATCTCCGATCCCCCGATGCTGATTCTGGACGAGGCGACCTCCTCCATCGATACCCGCACCGAGATCCGCGTGCAGAATGCCATGAAGGATTTAATGGAGGGACGCACCTCCTTCGTTGTCGCTCATCGGCTATCGACGATCATGGAAATGGATCGCATTCTCGTCATGCGGGACGGTAACATCGTCGAGCAGGGAACTCATGCGGAGCTGATCGCCAAGGGCGGCTTCTATTACGAGCTATTCCAAAGCCAGTTTGCGGAATAAGCGTAATTTTGGGTTTGATTGTCCCGGTTTGAATCGTTTTTCACAGAATTTTTACCGCTTTCGTCTCGTTTCTCGTGAAAGTGAACATTGACTTTAGCACTTTACCATGCTAAAATATTATTGTACCGCAAAGGGCGATTTCCGTCGGGTTTTCTCCGGGAACCGCCCGCAAGCCGAAAGAAAGGAATGACAGGGATTTATGACTACGCCCTCTAACCGTATAACCGCACGAGCCGACGAGCAGATCGCGCTGGCCCTCCGAGATCTTTACGGCCGTTACGGCTATACACACTACCGCATGAGTAAGTTCGAGGAATACGAGCTCTACGTGCAGAACAAGGACTTCATCGGCTCCGGCGGGATCATCAGCTTCACCGACACGGATGGAAAGCTGATGGCGTTGAAGCCGGACGTGACGCTCTCCATTATCAAGAGCCTTCGTCGCTCAAAGGGTGTCCAGAAGGTATACTACAACGAAAACGTTTACCGTGTTTCCAAGGGAAGCGGTGTCTACCGCGAGATCCTTCAGACCGGTCTTGAGTGTATCGGAGAGATCGGCCGCTACGAGATCTGCGAGGCGTTGCTTTTGGCTCTGAAGAGTCTGGAAACGATCGGCCGTCCCTTCCGTCTCGACCTTTCTCACATGGAGCTGCTCACCAGCCTGATCGCATCGGCCGGTGTTTCCGAAGATGCCATGGAGGAATTGGTCACCTGCATCAAGCGAAAAAATCCCGACGGCATCCGCGAGCTTTTTGCCTCCTGCGGAGCCGATGCCGAAAAGGGGGATGTGATCGCAGAGCTGGCCGGCCTTTACGGCAAGCCCCACGAGGTGTTCCCGGTCCTCTTCGAACTTCTTCAAGGGAAAGAAACCTATGCCTACGCCCAAGAGCTCTCGGAGATCTGTGCGGTGCTGACCGAGCTTGGCTACGGTGATTACATCGGCATTGATCTCTCTGCCGTTAACGATATGAATTATTACAGCGGTATCGTCTGCCGCGGCTACCTTGACGGGATTCCCGACGGGGTCCTGTCGGGCGGATGCTACGATCGCATGATGAAGAAAATGGGACGGGATTGCGGGGCGATCGGCTTTGCCGTATCCCTTGACCGTTTGGATCTTTTGAATACCGCAGTACGGACGAAGGACTGCGACGTGCTGCTCCTCTATACGGAGGATACGTCACCCATTACGGTTCTGAAGGCCGTACAGCGCATGACCGAGGAAGGCATTACGGTTCATGCCGCAAGTCGGATGCCGGAGGGCATCCGAGCCGATAAGACCGTCAGGCTGAACGCCGACGGTACCGTTACGGAAGGGGAGTGAGTGACATGCTGAATATTGCGCTTCCCAAGGGCCGACTCGGTGAGAAGGTCTACGCGATCTTTGCCGAAGCGGGATACGAGTGTCCCGCCGTTCTCTCCGGCAGCCGAAAGCTGATATTCGAAAACGAAGAAAAGGGTGTCCGCTACTTTTGGGTAAAGCCCTCCGACGTTGCCATTTACGTGGAGAGAGGCGCTGCCGATCTCGGAGTGGCAGGGAAGGATATTATCGAAGAATACGAGCCCGACGTTTACGAGCTGCTTGATCTTTGCATGGGCAAATGTCGTATGGCGGTTGCCGCCAAAAAGGGCTTTCGGGACGATCCGCAGCGTACCCTTCGTGCCGCCACCAAATTTAAGAATATTGCCACGAAATACTATGCATCAAAATCCCGTGACATCGACATCATCGAGCTGAACGGCTCCATTGAATTGGCACCGATCCTCGGCCTTTCCGACGTGATCGTCGACATTGTGGAAACGGGAACGACGCTTCTTGAAAACGATCTTCAGCCGATTGAGGACATTATGCGGATCAGCGCACGGCTGATCGCCAACCAGTCGGCCTACCGCTTCAAAACTTCAGAAATTTGTGCTGTGAAGAACGCCATTGACGGCGTGATTCGGGCGAAAGGGCTTTCATCATGATCAAAACCATTGAGTGCGATACCCTCACACGGGATGAGCGATTCACCTCACCTGCCACCTCGGACGTTACCGCTGCCGTCTCCGGCATTCTTGCTGACGTTGCCAAGCGGGGGGATGAGGCACTTTATGACTTTACCGAGCGCTTTGACAAGTGCCGCCTTACCTCCCTTGCCGTAACGGAGGCGGAGATTCAAGAGGCCTTTGCCTCGGCGGACCCCATTTTTGTGGGTATTTTGAAGGAAGCGGCCGAGAATATTCGCAGATTCCACGCGGCGCAGGTAAAGAACGGCTATCTTCTCACATCGGACAAGGGCGTTGTCACCGGCCAGCGTGTGATCCCTTTGGATCGCGTCGGACTTTACGTACCGGGCGGTACGGCGGCCTATCCCTCTACCGTTTTGATGGACGCCATTCCTGCCAAGGTCGCGGGATGCGGCGAGATCGTCATTACCACACCTCCCGACAAGAACGGAAAGATCGCGCCTGAGATCCTTGCCGCTGCTGCCATTGCCGGTGTTGACAAGATCTTTAAGCTGGGTGGCGCACAGGCCGTGGCAGCCTTGGCTTTCGGCACCGAAAGTGTCCCGAAGGTGGACAAGATCTGCGGCCCGGGTAACGTGTTTGTGGCCGAGGCCAAGCGTCAGGTTTACGGACAGGTTGCCATTGACATGATCGCCGGCCCCAGTGAGATCCTGATCCTTTCCGACGGAAAGAGTGACGCCAAAAACCTGGCAGCAGACCTCCTCTCCCAAGCCGAGCATGACCGCAACGCCACCGCCGTTCTCGTGACTGACAGTAAGGAGCTTGCCGAGCAGGTCACCCTTGAGCTTGAGCGTCAGCTGGCCATCCTTCCTCGTGCCGAGATCGCAAGGGAATCCATTGACAAAAACGGACTCATCGTGGTGACCTCCGATCTGGATAAGGCGGTAGATATTGCCAACGAGATTGCCCCTGAGCATCTTGAGCTTTGTGTGGAGGAGCCCTTTGCCTTCCTTGGCAAGATCAAGCACGCCGGCTCGGTCTTTATGGGACGGTATTGCCCGGAGGCTCTGGGTGACTATTTTGCGGGGCCCAATCACACGCTTCCCACCAGCGGGACCGCACGCTTTTCCTCCCCCCTTTCGGTGGACGATTTCGTGAAAAAGTCCCAGTACATTTACTATACCAAGGACGCTCTTGAGGACGTTTATAAAAAGGTGGCCTTCTTTGCCGAGAAGGAGGGGCTGTCCGCCCACGCAAGAAGTGCTCGCATCCGTTTTGAAGAGATCTGATGGGAGAGGAACTGACATGAGCCGATTTTTAAGCGAACGCTACGCCTCGCTTGCACCGTACGTCCCCGGGGAACAACCGAGGGACAAGAAATACATTAAGTTGAATACAAACGAATCCCCTTATCCACCCTCTCCCGAGGTGATCAAAGCGGTCGGTAGGGAAGAGATGGCAGATCTTCGCCTGTATTCCGATCCCGATTGTAAGATTTTAAGGGAAAAGCTGGCGGCACGGTACGGCGTTGAGCCGGAGAACGTGTATCTGTCAAACGGATCCGACGATATCCTGAGTTTTGCCTTTATGGCCTACTGCGCCGACGGAGGAAAGGCGGCATTTCCTGCGATTTCCTATGGATTCTATAAGGTATTTGCCAATCTCTACGGCACCGATGCGATGGAGATTCCGTTGAAAGCCGATTTTTCCATTGATTATCGGGATTACCTGAACCTGGATCGCACCGTGATCATCGCAAATCCCAATGCACCGACCGGGCGTACCCTTACGGTCAGTGAGATCGAGGAGATCGTGAAGAGCAATGCCGATCACGTGGTGGTGATCGATGAGGCCTACGTGGATTTCGGAGCCGAGACCTGTCTGCCTCTGATCCATCGGTATGACAATCTGCTGATCGTCCGTACCTATTCCAAATCCCGCGCCATGGCCGGCGCCCGTCTTGGCTTTGCCCTGGCAAGCAAGGGACTCATTGACGATCTGAACCGGCTGAAGTTCTCTACCAACCCCTACAACGTCAACCGACTGACCCTGATTGCAGGGGCAGCTGCCATCGACTCCGACGACTATTTTATGGATAACTGCCGTCGGATCGCGGCAACCAGGGAGAAGACGGCCAAGGCGCTGACTGCCTTGGGTTTTGCCGTGATCCCCTCTAAGGCCAATTTCCTTTTTGCCAAGCACGAAACGATGAAGGGCGAGGCCATTTACCGCCTGCTAAAGGAGCGCGGTATTTTGGTGCGGCACTTTTCCGATCCCCGTATCTGCGATTACAACCGTATTACCGTGGGCTCTGAAACCGAAATGGAGACCTTGGTGGATACGCTCACTGCTATTGTAAAGGAAGGAACAACGCTATGAGAATCTCTTCTGTTAAGCGGAATACCAACGAAACCAAGATCAACCTCACCCTGAATCTTGACGGCACCGGTGTATCGGAGATCGCAACGGGATGCGGGTTTCTTGACCATATGCTTACTCTTTTTGCCAAGCACGGTCATTTGGACCTGAGCGTCACCTGTCAGGGCGACATCGAGGTGGATGACCACCACACCGTTGAGGACGTGGGTATTGCCCTCGGAACGGCTTTTGCAGAGGCGATCGGTGATTGCCGTGGAATCAAGCGCTACGGATCGATAATCCTTCCTATGGACGAATCGCTGATCCTCTGTGCCCTTGACGTATCGGGACGTAGCTATCTGGGCTTTGACTGTGTCTTTCCTACCGAAAAGATCGGAGCCTTTGACACCGAGCTGGTGAAGGAATTCTGGCTTGCCTTTACCCGTACGGCAGGGATTACGCTCCATCTCCGTAAGCTGGCAGGGGAGAACTCCCATCACATTGCCGAGGCCGGCTTTAAGGCCGTCGGCCGCGCTCTCCGAGAGGCCGTTGCGATTGATGAAGCCTATGCCGACGAGATTCCCTCCACGAAAGGCGTGCTGGTATGATTGCCATCGTAGACTACGGTGTTGGCAATCTCTTCTCCCTTGCCGCTTCCTTTCGCAAGATCGGCGCCGAGACGGTGGTTACGTCGGACGTTGACGTGATCGCGAGTGCCGACCGTTTGGTGCTGCCGGGCGTGGGTGCCTTTGGTGACGCCGCTCGAAAGCTTCGGGAAAGCGGTCTGGATCGCGTGGTCACTTGTGAGGCAAGCAAGGGAAAGCCACTGATGGGAATTTGTCTTGGGATGCAGCTACTGTTTTCCTATAGCGAGGAGTTCGGTCGTCACGAAGGACTTGGACTTCTCCCCGGACGGGTCGTGCCGATGAAGGGGGTTATCCCCGCCGACTATAAGATCCCGCACATCGGCTGGAACCGCCTTAACATCAAGCGGGAGATCCCGCTGTTCCGTTATATCAAGAACGGAAATCACGTTTACTTTGTTCATTCCTTCTATGCCGAGGGATGTGATCATGCCCTTGCCGCTACGACGGAATACGGCGCCGAGCTTACGGCGGCCGTGGCTATGAACAACGTGATGGGGTGTCAGTTCCATCCCGAAAAAAGCGGCGAGGTCGGCTTAAACATTTTGCGGGGATTTCTTAACGTATAAGAGGTTACATGATGCATATTTTTCCTGCCATCGATCTGTACGGCGGAGCCGCCGTACGGCTCTATAAGGGCGATTATAATGAGATGACGGTCTACGATAAGGATCCGTTACGGGTTGCCAAGGCCTTTGTTGCCCACGGCGCATCCTATCTTCATATGGTGGACCTTGAAGGCGCAAAGCTTGGTGAGATCCGCTGCTTTGATCTGGTCCGTCGGATCGTAACGGAAACGGGGCTGAAGGTAGAAATCGGAGGCGGAATCCGCAACGAGGAAGCCATTGAGCGCTATCTTGACGCCGGTGTCGAGCGGGTCATTCTCGGCACGGCTGCCGTAAACAACCGTGAGTTTCTTACCGATATGGCGGGAAAGTACGGCGACCGCCTGGCGGTGGGTATCGATATTTTAGACGGAAACGTGGCGGTGAAGGGCTGGACGGAGCGGACCGAGGTGACCTGTGATGAGATGTTTTCACAGATAACCTCCCTCGGTATTTCCCGGGTAATCTGTACCGACATCTCCCGCGACGGTGCTATGCGCGGTACCAATCGGGCGCTCTACGCCTCGCTATCAAAAACATTCAACGTCAACATCGTGGCCTCCGGCGGTGTGTCCTCCATGGAGGATATCACAGTGCTGAAGGAGATGGGTCTGTTCGGTGCCATTATCGGAAAGGCCTACTACACCGGAGCCATTGATTTGAGTGAAGCCATAAGGACGTGTAGCCAATGATTACCAAACGAATCATACCTTGCCTTGACGTCAAAGACGGACGCGTGGTCAAGGGGGTCAACTTCGGCGGTCTTGCCGACGTATCATCGCCGGTAACGCTTGCCGAGTATTACAGCAGGGCAGGCGCCGATGAGCTTGTCTTTTACGATATTACCGCCTCGGCCGAGGGCCGCAAGCTTTTCACCGACATTCTGACCGAAGCGGCGCAAAACGTCTTCATACCGCTGACGGTGGGGGGCGGCATCAACGCCCTCTCGGATTTTGAAAGAGTGCTTTCCTGCGGCGCTGACAAGGTCAGCGTAAATTCCGGTGCCATTGCCAATCCCAATCTCATCGCCGAGGCCGCCGAACGCTACGGAAGCCAATGCGTGGTGATTTCCTGCGACGTGAAGCGCGTGGACGGTCAATTCCGCGTTTTCGCCAAGGGAGGACGTGTGGATACCGGTATGGAGGCCATTGAATGGATCCGTCGCTGCGTCGGAAACGGCGCCGGCGAGGTGGTTGTCAATTCGATTGACACCGACGGCGTTAAGGGTGGCTTCGATCTCCCCATGCTGAAGGCGGTCTGTGATGCTGTGGACGTCCCAGTCATTGCTTCGGGCGGTGCCGGAAGTATGGACCACTTCATTGAACTGTTTCAGACGCTTCCTCGTGTGGACGCCGGGCTTGCCGCCTCCATTTTCCATTTTGGCGAGGTCGCCATCTCGGATCTGAAAGAGATCCTTTCTCAAAACGATATTAACGTGAGGTTATAACAATGATTTCGATTGACGATCTGAAATTTGACAAAGACGGTCTGATTCCTGCCATCGTGGTTGATGAGGCTACGGGCAAGGTACTGACCTTGGCCTATATGAACCGTGAGAGCCTGACTATCTCTATGGAGAAGAAGCTGACCTGCTTTTACAGCCGTTCCCGTAAGGAGCTTTGGCTGAAGGGGGAGACCAGCGGAAACTATCAGCACATCGTGGATATTACCGCGGATTGTGACTGCGACGCCCTCACCGTAACGGTTAGAAAGGACGGCCCTGCCTGTCATCGCGGTACCGATTCCTGCTTTACCGAGACGCTGTTTCATGAGGGAGAGACGAAGTTCTCCCTCGACGGACTGATGGAGCTGATCCGCGGCCGTAAAACCGACAAGAAGGAAGGCTCGTACACCACCTATTTGTTCGAAAAGGGCATTGATAAGATCTTAAAGAAGGTCGGTGAGGAGTGCACGGAGGTCATCATCGCCGGTAAGGCCGATGACAAAAAGGAGACGATCTACGAGATCGCCGATCTGACCTATCACGTGATGGTACTGATGATCGAAATGGGCATTTCCCTGGATGACATTCATAACGAGCTCGCTTCCCGCCACGTGATCGACCACAAGGTGAAGCAGGAGAAGATGACCAAGTGATCGCCTGCGATTTTCACCTTCATACCACCTTCGGGGATGGGAAGAACAGTCCTGAGGAGATGGCCGCACAGGCCTTTTCGGATGGGATCGAGATCCTCGGCTTTTCGGAGCACTCGTACCTTCCTTTTGAAGAAGAGACCATGAAGCCTCACGAGGAAGGTGAGTACCGTCGCCGTGTTCTGGCTTTGAAGGATGCCTACCGAGGCCGCATGAAGATTCTGTGCGGTGTTGAGAAGGATATTTACAGCCCCATTGATGAGAGCGTCTACGATTATACCATCGGTTCCGTGCATTATATCCGATGCGATAATGCTTATGCGTCGGTAGACCTTTCCCCCGAGGCAACGGCAGAGAACGTACTCTCCTTCTTCTGCGGTGATCCTTACGCTTATGCAAAAGCCTATTTTGAACTGGTTGCCGGCCTTTTTGACCACGTTCGGGCCGACATCATCGGTCACATGGATCTCCTCACCAAGTTCCATGAAAAGCAGTCGCTTTTGGATACCGAGGATAGGCGGTATGAAATGGCCTGGAAGGAGGCGGTCGCCGCCTTGATCCCCCATGAAAAGCCCTTTGAGATCAATTCCGGTGCGATCTCCCGCGGATGGCGAAGCACGCCCTATCCCTCTGCTGACATTCTGAAGTTTATCCGCCAAAACGGAGGACGTATCCTTTTGACCTCTGACAGTCACGCAAGAGATACCCTTCGCTATCGATTCGACGAATCCCGCGAGCTGGCCCTTGCCTGCGGATTCACCACCCAGTGGATTCCGACCGGGGACGGGGGCCTTACGGAGGTTTCACTTTTATAAAACGCACAACGACCGCAAGCCCTGCGGTCGTTGTATTTTTGAGGATATTGTTGCATTTTGCCGTAAAATGCGGTATAATATCGGTAATACCAAAGGAACGGAACGGTTATGACACTCATTATTGCCGAAAAGCCCAGCCTTGCCCGTAACATCGTGGCGGGGATCGGGGAAATGAAAAAGAAAAACGGATATTTTGAGGGCTGCGGCTACTACGTGAGCTGGGCCTTTGGTCATCTGTTTGAGCTGTGCGACATTGAAGCATACAGCCCGGCACCGGATGGGACAAAATATTGGACGATGGACAACCTCCCGTGCTTTCCCGAGGAATTCCGTTATCAGCTGCGCACCGATAAGGATCGGCGCGGACAGGACGACGGTGTGCTTCGTCAGTTCCGTGTTTTGGAGGAGCTTTGTAACCGTCCCGACGTGGATAAGATCGTGAATGCAGGAGACGCTGACCGCGAGGGTGAGATCATCGTCCGCACCTGTGTTACCAAGGCCTTAAAATCCGAAAAGCCGCTCTATCGTCTTTGGCTTCCCGATCAGACTCCCGAGACGGTGGCCGCGGCTCTAAAGGATATGAAGCCGGAGGAGGACTATCGGAATCTTGCCGACGAGGGATACGCCAGAACCTTTATCGATTGGCTCTACGGGGTGAATCTTACCCGTTACGCTACGCTGAAGTCGGGAACGCTGCTTCGTGTGGGGCGGGTGATCGTGCCCATCGTGCGCGCCATTTACGACCGCGACATGGCCATCAAGAATTTTGTCCCCGACATCTATTATGCGCTTGTCAGCAAGGCCGAGACGAACGGCCAGGTGGTTGAGCTGCAAAGCAAGACGAAATTTGACAAGACGGAATTTGTCAAGGCGCAGAACATG
>SVSM01000035.1 GCA_015064295.1 Oscillospiraceae bacterium
CATGACCGAAGGACTGAGCGAGGAGGATCTGGTATTGTTCCTTGTTTCGGGAGGAGGATCGGCTCTGTTCGAGACCGTGTCCTGCGATCTTGGCGCCCTGAAGGCGCTGACCGAGCAATTACTTTCCAGCGGTGCTTCCATTGAAGAGATCAATACCGTGCGAAAGCACTTGTCGGATGTCAAGGGTGGCCGCTTTGCCGCCCATTGCGCGCCTGCCAAGGTTTACGCCATTCTTCTGTCGGATGTTCTCGGTGACCGTGCCGATGCCATTGCCTCCGGGCCGTCGGTGGCCGATCTCACTACCTGTGAGGGTTGTCGCGCGATTTTAGATAGGTACGGTATCGTGCTTCCCTCCGAGGTGTTGGCGTTGTTGGAGCGGGAGACACCGAAAACCGTGAGCAACAGTACCTACCGCATCGGTGGCAGTGTCAGCGAGCTTTGCCATACCGCTGCCCGTGAGGCCGAGGCACTCGGCTATCGTCCCATTCTGCTGACCGATCAGTTGACCTGTGAGGCCAGGGAGGCCGGCAGCTTCCTTGGATCGATGGCCGTCACTCACAGTGGGAAAGGCGAACGGCTGGCCTTTATCGTGGGAGGCGAAACCGTCGTTCATTTGCGCGGCAAGGGACTCGGCGGTCGGAACCAGGAGATTGCTTTGTCCGCCGCCTTGGCCCTTGAGGGGCTTCCCGACGCTTGCGTCATATCGGTCGGCTCCGACGGTACCGACGGTCCCACCGACGCCGCAGGCGGCGTGGTGAACGGTGACAGTGCCGCGTTGATGCGGCAAAATGGTATCGATCCTGCGGAGGCCTTGGAGCAGAACGATTCGTATCGGGCGCTTAGCGCCTGCGACGGTCTTGTGATCACAGGGCCAACGGGTACCAACGTGAATGACGTGGCGATTTTACTGATCGAAGGATGATGCGATAAAAAATCGGTTGCACATGGTGCAACCGATTTTTGTTTTACAATCTTTTTTTCAAGTGAATATGACAGAGCCGCTCGTATTCCTTATAGTCAAGGGCGCGGAGGATATTGTCAAGCTCGTCGTCGCCCATGGCGGTGTTCCGTCCTTCGGCGTACTCCTTATCGACGATTTCCTTGATCTTGGCGATGAGAGGATGATGCTTATCGATACGCTCCTCGCCGTTCAAACGGAAGTATCCGTTGATCCAGAAGGCGATGCCGGCCAGGCCGGAATGGGAATCCACTGCAACGGCGGCGGGACGGCCGAGGATCTTTTCGGTGTCAAAGATGTTATAGATCTCCTGATCCTTTAAGAGTCCGTCGGCGTGGATGCCGGCGCGGGTCATATTGAAGTTACGGCCAACGAAGGGTGTCTTGGGTGGGATCTCGTAGCCGATCTCCTGCTCAAAGTAGCTCGCGATCTCGGTGATGACCGAGAGATCCATGCCATCGGTGGTGCCGCGGAGAGAGGCGTACTCAATGGCCATGGCTTCCAGAGGACAGTTGCCGGTGCGCTCACCGATGCCCAAAAGGGCGCAGTTGATGCCGGAGCAGCCGTAGAGCCAAGCGGTGGAGGCATTAGTGACCACCTTGTAGAAGTCGTTGTGGCCGTGCCATTCCAGCATCTCGCTGGGAACGCCGGCATAGTGCTGCAGACCGTAGATAATGCCGGGGACGCTGCGAGGAAGGGCGGCGCCGGGGTAGGATACGCCGAAGCCCATGGTGTCACAGGCGCGGATCTTGATGGGAATGCCGCATTCGCGGGACAGCTCGGTCAACGCCTCGGCAAAGGGTACCACGAAGCCGTAGTAATCGGCACGGGTGATATCCTCGAAGTGACAGCGGGGACGGATGCCCTTGTCCAGAACGCTCTTGACGATGCCGAGGTACTTGTCCATAGCCTTGGCACGGGTGAGTCCCATCTTGTTGTAGATGTGGTAATCGGAGCAAGAGACGAGAACGCCGGTCTCCTTTAGCCCCAGGGACTTGACTAATTCAAAATCCTTTTCGTTGGCACGGATCCAGGAGGTCACCTCGGGGAATTCGAATCCCAGTGCCATACATTCCTCAACCGCACGGCGGTCCTTTTCGGAATAGACGAAAAACTCGCTCTGTCGCACGAGTCCCTTGGGGCCGCCGAGGCGGTGGAGCATTTTAAAGATCTCCACGATCTGTTCGACGGAGAAGGGGGAGGTGGACTGCTGACCGTCACGGAAGGTGGTGTCGGTAATCCAGATCTCGTCGGGCATATTGGTCGGGACGAAGCGATGGTTGAAGGCAACCTTCGGTACCGATTCATAGTCAAAGAGGTGGCGGTAAAGGTTCGGCGTTTCCCGATCCTGAAGCTGGTAACGATAAGCCGATTGCTCCAGCAGATGGGTCGTGTTCGAGTATTCAAGCGCGCCGGCTTGCTTTAAGGGATGGGGATTTTGATCCTGCATAATATCCTCCGAAAACACGTCAAACGTGTGGTAAAACAAAAATATATATTACCATTATAACACGGAATTTGAAATTTTGCAAGAGGATTCCTGCATTTTATTGAAAAAATCGTGCTTTTCGGAAATTTCGTTGCTTTTACGGCGGATTTCAGGCAGTTTTTGAGCAAAGGACTACACGAAACCGAAAAAGAGTGCTGCGGCGGCAAAGAGTGCGGTGAGCAGTGCCGTCAGACATTTTGACAGAAGGTACCCGCCGACCTTCAATTTCCCATCGGTCACCATGACGGTCTGGGCGTGGACCGAGCATCCCGCCCACCCCACCGCACCGGCGATCATCACGAAAGCAAGGGGTGCGGGAAGCAGGGAGGCTGCAAGGGATGCGCCGGAGGTGATTTCCAAGAAACAGACAAGGAGGCAAGTAAGGGAATCGGGCAAAGGAAGCAGAGCGATCATGCCGCCGAGGGCAGAAAAAAAGATCACGGCCCCGCAGATGCCTACCGTGGCATCGGCGGCATCGCGCAGGGCATCGCCCAGCGCAAGAAACAGACTTTTGCGTCTCGGAACGGGAACGGGTAGCGCTCCTTCCGCCCTCTGACCGAACGGGCGGGCGTTGACGATGCCGACGGTCACGATGGCTGCCAGCTGAAAGAGATACAGGGCAAGGCCGCGATGGGGACTGTCCAGCATTCTGCCGCCGATTCCGACGATGAGAAAGCCGGGAGCGGCGACCGAGGATAGAAGCACCGTGCGGTTTCGATCACCATCGCTGCCAAGGCCGCCTTGACAGATCCGGTGAGCCGCCGCCGCCCCCGTGGGAAAGCCGCTGAACAGCCCAACGACCACCGCCGCCACGCAGGCAGGGCTGATACCGAAGAGACGCCCCACGGGCTTTCCGATCCTGCGACCGATCCATTCGGGAAATCCCAGACGCATGAGCAGTCCGTTCAGCACAAGGAAGGGAAAGATGGCGGGAATCAGCGTCTTTCCACAAAGAAGGAGCCCCTTTTGCGCCGCCCCGGCGGCACGCTCCGACAGGATCAGCGTTGCCGCCATAAGGGCGAGAGTCCCAAAGATACCGAGTAGGCCGAATAGGTCTGCTTTTTTCGTTCCTTGTGCCGTTTTCATGAATGGATGTCCTTCCTGTTGCATATGGATTTGGTACACCATATGACATAACGGAAGGAACTATGCCTTGAAAAAACTGAGACGAATGCTGGCGGAGGCCTGCGAGATGCCGGAGGCGTCCTTCGGCCCCTGTCCCTATCTTGCCATCGAGTCCAATAGCTCGATTCGGATCGACGAGTGTCTTGAGATCCTGTCCTACGACGAAGGTGCCATTTCGTTGCGGCTGAGGGGCATGACGGTAACGGTGACGGGGGAGAGGCTGACCATGCGGTCCTACGCCATGAAGACCGTCCGGATCGGAGGCGTGATCCGTAACGTTTCGCTGGAAGAATAAAAAAGAGAGGAACGCACCATGATCCTGTTTCGCATCTTGAATTTTTTGGCGGGGTATCGGCAGATCTCCTGCCCTGCAGAGCGATCGGCCGAGGCCATCAACGTCATGATGAAGGAGGACGTCGACTACTGGGAAATGCGGCGGAAGGAGGGGGGAGAGCTGACCTTTTCGATCCTGGAGCGAGAGTACAAGCGACTGCTTACCCTCGCCGCCGGAATCCCCTTTCACACGGTGCGTCGGCTGGGGCTTCCACAGCTTGTCAGCCGCTATCGCAAGCGCTTGGGCATCCCTCTCGGCCTTTTGATCTTTTTGCTGCTTACCAAGCTGTCAACGCAGTACATCTGGGAGGTGACGGTGTCCGGCAACGAGACCTTGACCGACGCCGAGGTGCAGGAGTGCCTTGAGGCACTGGGATGCGGCATCGGCTCTTATATCCCCTCGGTGGATTTCTATAACATCTGCCATGAATTCATTCTGGAAAACGAGAGCGTTTCTTGGATCTCGGTCAACATGGTTGGCACCACGGCACGGGTAGAGCTGATCGAGGCACGGCCCAAGGGAAGCATTGAGGACGGCGGAAACGAGACGCCCTCCAACCTGTTGGCCGCCTTTGACGGCGAGATCGTCCGTACCGAGACGGCCAGCGGCATGATTGCGGTACGGGCAGGACAGACGGTGACCAAGGGCCAGCTTCTGGTCAGCGGGGTGGTAGACGTAGGGCATCAGGAGGAGGGCCGATTCGTGCTGGTTCGTTCCCGCGCCAAGGTCTATGCCAAAACGAAGCGTACCCTTGAGGTGGTGGTGCCGTACGAAACCGTGAAAAAGACCACGGTGGGGCGGGAAACGGTAAAAAAATCCCTGAAATTTTTCGGAAAATCCATAAAACTTAAAGAAAACAGTAGCATTTTACCCGATGGTTGTGATATAATAGTAGAGAACCGCAGAATCGTGTTGTTTGAAGGCGACACGATGACCGGCGGGATCTCGCTTCCCATCAGCGTGATCACCGAGTACCGCGAAACGGTCACCGAGGAAAGGATCACCCTGACCGAGGAGGAGGCCCTGAGGACGGCGGGAATCGAAATGGCGGCTCTTTTTTCAAAAGAGCTGCCCGATGCCGAGATCCTCTCCCGCACCGTAAGAACCGAAGTTCGCACCCTTGAGGAGGGTGAGGCACTGGCCCTCATATGGGAGATGACCTGTATTGAGGACATTGCAGTGGAAAGCCCCATCGGCGTCAGCTGACGCCTGAGATCGATAAAAAACAGGAGATGCCTATGGCAGAAAAATGGATCCATACCGATAGCATTGAGCAGACCGCGATCTTGTTTGGCGGACTTGACGCCAATGCCCGCGCCGTCGAATTGGCTTTTGGCGTTAACGTCGCCACCCGCGACAGCGACACGGCGGGGGGCAGTGTGGTGGCGGTCAGCGGTAGTGATGACGCTGCCGTCAACGCCGCCGCCGAGGCGCTGACCTACTTAAAGCGCATCGCGGCGCTGAACGGCAAGATCACCACCCAGAACGTGGATTACGTGATCAGCATGGTGCGGGACGGCAAGAGCGAGGAGCTTTCCGCCATCGATCAGGACTGTATCTGCATTACCAATCGGGGTAAGCCCATCAAGGCCAAGACGGCAGGGCAGAGCCGCTACGTGGAGAGCATCCGAGGAAACACCGTAGTGTTTGGCGTGGGACCTGCCGGAACGGGAAAGACCTTTCTTGCCGTGGCTATGGCTGTGAAGGCTCTGCGAGGGAAACAGGTGAGCCGCATTATCCTGACTCGCCCCGCCGTGGAGGCAGGGGAAAAGCTGGGCTATCTGCCCGGTGATCTGCAGAATAAGATCGATCCGTACCTCCGTCCTCTCTACGACGCTCTCTACGAGATGCTGGGCTCCGATGCCTATCAGAAGTACGTGGAGCGGGGCATCATTGAAATCGCGCCGCTGGCTTATATGCGTGGCCGTACCCTTGACGATTCCTTCATCATCCTGGACGAGGCACAGAATACCACGCCCGAGCAGATGAAGATGTTCTTGACCCGTCTGGGCTTCAATTCCAAGGCGGTGGTCACGGGCGATATTACCCAGACCGACCTGCCCCGTGGAGCCAAAAGCGGCCTTGTGGAGGCCATTCGCATCCTGGAAGGCATTGAGGATATCGCCATCCATCACTTTACCGATCGGGACGTGGTACGTCACCGACTGGTGCAAAAGATCATCGCCGCTTACGAGAAATACGACAAGGAAAGAGCCGAAAAGAGCCATGACACCAAAGCGAACCGTTTTTATAAAAAATAATCAGAAGCGGGTGACAACCACGCCGCCCCTCCGCCGCCTGATCAAGGCCGCCGTGAACGCCACTCTGGATTTTGAGGATTTTCTTTCCGACTGTGAGGTGTCGGTCACGCTGACCGATAACGAGAAGATCCATAAGCTGAATCGGGAATACCGAAACGTGGACAGGCCCACCGACGTGCTTTCGTTTCCGCTATACGAGGGGGAAGCCATAGGACAAGCCTTCGGCCCCGTAGCCCTGGGAGACGTAGTCCTGTCCCTGGAAAGGGCCAAGGAGCAGGCCGAGGCCTACGGACACAGCTACGAGAGGGAGGTGGCCTTCCTGACCGTCCATTCGGTGCTTCATCTGCTTGGCTACGACCACGAGACCTCGGAAGAGGACGAGGCCGATATGTTCCGCCGACAGGACGCCATTCTGGAGGTCATGGGGCTTTCCCGCTGAATACCCACCGAAACACCTATAGGAGTTATCATGAGAACCGGATTTATTGCCATTTTAGGACGTCCTAACGTAGGAAAGTCCACGCTGCTGAACGCCATGCTCGGCGAAAAAATCGCCATCGTATCGAAGAAGCCCCAGACGACCCGCACCCGTATTACCGGTGTTTTGACCAAGGGTGAGGACCAGTACGTCTTCCTCGATACCCCCGGTATGATCAAGGCGCGGAACCGTCTTGGCGACTACATGGTCAAGACCATCTCCAATACCATTGGTGAGGTGGACGCCTGCCTGTTTGTGGTGGAGGCTGGGGTGAAGCCCGGCGCCACCGACCGCCATATTTTGGAGCGGATCGGAAGCCGTAAGCTCCCCGCCATTCTGGTCATCAACAAGATCGACCGCGTGGGCGGCGAAGCGGTGGGCGATACCATTTTGGCCTACAAGGACCTCTACGATTTTGCCGCCGTGGTGCCGATCTCGGCAGCCAACAATAAGGGTGTCGATACCGTCATTGAGGAGGCGGGGGCCTTCCTTTCGGAGGGTGCGTGGTTCTTTGGTGAGGACGACATCACCGATCAGCCCGAACGGCAGATCGCTTCGGAGATCATTCGGGAAAAGCTTCTCCGCACCCTGGACGACGAGATCCCCCACGGCACCGCCGTGGTCATTGAGGACTTCAAGGAGGAGGGAAAGCTTCTCTCCATCCGTGCCGAGATCTTCTGTGAACGGGATGCCCATAAACGCATTATTATCGGTAAGCAGGGCTCCCAGCTGAAAAAGATCGGAACCTACGCAAGAGAGGACCTGGAGGCCTTCTTCGGCGTCAAGGTCTACCTTGACCTGTGGGTGAAGGTGAAAGAGAACTGGCGGGACGACGTGGTCAACCTGAATAACTTCGGGTTTAATAAAAACGACTTATAAGACAAGGATAGACCTATGGCGGAGATTCTGAATTTTCCCGCCCTTGTTATACGGGAGTCCGACTACGGCGAAAACGATAAGCTGATCACGCTTCTCACCGCCGAGAAGGGGCGGATGACCGTCTGCGTCAAGGGAGGGAAGAGCTTAAAAAACAAGAACCTTGCCTCTTCCCAGCTTCTTTGCTACAGCGAATTTACCGTGAAGGGCCGGGGGGGCTTTTATACCCTCTCGGAGGCGGCGCTCATCGAGCAGTTCTTCGGACTGCGCGCTGACCTTGACCGCTTTGCGGCGGCCCAGTACATTGCCGACGTGGCAGGAGAGATCTGCGTGGAGAACAACGACGAGGGGGATATGCTTCGTCTGACGCTCAACACCCTTTATATGCTGTCCGAGACCGACCGTGACGTAGACTTCATCAAGGCAGTGTTCGAGCTGCGGGCCGCCGCGATCAGCGGATTCTGTCCCGACCTTTCCTCCTGCGCCCTCTGTGAAAGGGAAGAGGGGGAGCCGATGTATCTTGACGTCATGAACGGATCCCTCCGTTGCGGCGATTGCTTCGGCTCCGAAGCCGATACCGCCTCTCGTGAGGGAGCCGCAACGGCGACGGTGATCCTCCCGCTTACCCCTGCCATTTTGCAGGGGATGCGCTACGTGGTGGGGGCTCCTGCCAAGCGGGTGTTTGCCTTTACCCTTCCCGAGGATCATCTGTCCGATTTCTGTCGTTTCTGTGAAAAATATCTTTTACATCAGCTTGAGCGCAGCTTCCGTACCCTGGAGTTCTATCATAACATCCGCCGTATGGGATAAGCTTAGAAAGGAACGCCTACCGTGAATACCTCTTATTACGATAAGGCCGTGCGAACCCTGGAATTTGATAAGATCACCGCTATGCTGGCGGATTGCTGTCCTACCGAGGGATCCCGTTCCCTGGCGTTACGGCTGACGCCCGACGGTAACCCCGATTGGATCCGCCGCCGCCTGCGTCAGACCACCGAGGCCAAGCGTCTGATCATGGGCAAGGGCTTTCCCTCCTTCGGCTCTGTTAAGGACGTGACCGAGGCCATCGAGCGCGCCGAAAAGGGTGCCTCCATGAACACAAGGGAGCTTTTGGATACGGCGGCGCTTCTCAATACCGCCCGCCGGCTGTCGGAGTATTTCTTCGGTGACCGCAAGGAGCAGGATCCCGGCGAAGGCCTTCGGGAGCATTTCGGCCGTTTGTCTACCGATCGGATGCTGGAGTCCCGCATTACACACGCCATTTTGGCGGAGGAAATGATCGCCGATGAGGCCAGCCCGGCCTTGGCCGACATCCGCCGCCGCATCCGCCTGGAGAATAACAAGATCAAGGATAGTCTGCAAAAGTACCTGGGCGGCGCTTACGGTAAATACTTGCAGGAGAATATCGTAACCCTGCGTAACGGCCGCTACGTGGTGCCGGTGAAGGCGGAATACAAAAACGAGATCAAGGGCCTCGTGCACGACACCTCGGCGTCGGGTGCTACCCTGTTTATCGAGCCGCTGGCCGTGGTGGATTCCAACAACGAGCTGCGGGCTCTGGAAAGCAAGGAAGCCCACGAGATCGACCGTATTTTAGCCGAGCTCTCCGCCGAATGTGCCGCCTGCGGCGGGCTGATCGTGGGTGATTATCATACCGTAACCGAGCTGGGCTTTATCTTCGGTAAGGCGGAATTTTCCTGCCGCCTGAACGGAACCGAGCCCATCGTCAGCGAAGACCAACACCTTTGCTTCAAGAAAGCACGCCATCCTCTCATCGACAGGAAGCAGGTGGTGCCGGTGACGGTGGAGCTTGGACGGGATTACGATACCATGGTCATCACCGGCCCCAATACCGGCGGCAAGACGGTGACGTTGAAGACCATCGGCCTTTTGTCGCTGATGGCCCAGGCGGGGCTTCATATTCCCTGTGCCGATGGCTCGGAGGTCTGCATTTTTGACGCCGTGCTGGCTGACATCGGGGACGAGCAGAGCATCGAGCAGTCGTTGTCCACCTTCTCCTCCCACATGGTCAACATCGTAGAGGTGCTGGACCGCCTGACCGATCGCAGCCTGGTTCTGTTTGACGAGCTTTGTGCCGGAACCGATCCCACCGAGGGGGCGGCCCTGGCTATCGCGATTATCGGTAAGGTGCGCTCCTTTGGCGCCCTTTGTGCCGCCACCACCCACTATGCCGAAATCAAGGCCTATGCCCTTGAGACCGAGGGGGTGACCAACGCCTCCTGTGAGTTCGACGTGGAGACCTTGAGCCCCACCTATCGCCTTATCATCGGTGCCCCCGGCAAATCCAACGCCTTTGCCATTTCCCGCAAGCTGGGCATCTCCGAGGACGTGATCGAGGCGGCAAGCAACCGCATCTCCACCGATGATAAGCGCTTTGAAAAGGTCATCGAGGAGCTGGAGCAGCGCCGCATTGAGGCCGAACGGGAACGGGACGAGGCCGTCCGCCAGCGCCGTGACTTTGAGGTGTACCGAGTCAACGAGGAGCGCAAGCTGCAAAAGCGTCTGGAAACTGCCGAGCGCGAGCTGGAAAAGAGCCAGGAAAAGGCGGTACAGATTCTGGAAAGCGCCAGGATCACCAGCGAATACGTGATGCAGCAGCTGGAGGAGATCAAAAAGCAGAAGGAAGCGGAACGCTTTGCCGAAGCGCTGGAGGAGGGAAGACGGGGGATCCGCCGCCGCCTCCGCGAGGCAGGCGATGCCGTCAATCCCGTGCGTGAGGTGGAGGACAACGATTACGTGCTCCCCCGTGCCCTCCGCAAGGGTGATACGGTTTTGATTATAAATCTGAATCAGCAGGGAACCCTTGCCGATTCTCCCGATAAGAACGGAAACGTCACGGTACGGACGGGGCTTCTCAATACCCGCACCAACGTAAAGAATTTGAAACTGATCGAGGAGGCGGCGCAGGTTACCACCTCTGACCGTAAGCGGATCGCCGCCTCCAAGTATCAGGCGGCGGTCAACAAGAGTTTTACCGCCTCTCTTGACCTGCGGGGCCAGCTTGGCGACGACGCCTGGTTTATGACCGATAAATACCTGGACGAGGCCATGATGGCTAATGTCAAGCAGGTCACCCTGATCCACGGAAAGGGAACCGGCGCACTGCGAAAGGCCCTTCAGACACGCCTGAAGACCGATCCCCGGGTGAAGTCCTTCCGCGGCGGCATCTACGGTGAGGGGGACAGCGGTGTGACGGTTGTGGAGCTGAAATAAAAATTGTGCCTGCGAAAGCGGGCACATTTTTTGCTTTTTTACGGTCAAAACGTTTGGAAATCCCGCCGATGAGGCAAATTATGCCGTGAAAACCGCCTAAATTAAGGAATTTTTGAAAATCTGCTTGACAGAATGGAAATCCTGAGATATAATGGTAAGGTGAAAACTTATGTTTTCTCCTTACTGTCGGAAATCAGAACCGACGGTCTTATGTCCATAAGGAGGTGTAAAAAATGGAAAAGAACAACGGATCTTACGAAGTCCTGTTCGTCGTTGATCTTACCCCCGGTGAGGAGGCTGTTAAGGCTCTGATCGAGAAGTTCACTTCTCTGATCGCCGCCAACGGCACCGTCAACGAGGTGAACGAGTGGGGCAAGCGCAGACTTGCTTACCCGATCAACGATATGAACGACGGTTACTA
>SVSM01000036.1 GCA_015064295.1 Oscillospiraceae bacterium
GAGCAGGCCAAACACAAAAGGAGATGCTTTCGCATCTCCTTTTGTGCCCCACGCGCCCTAGAGGATTCGTAACCTCTGCCGTTGCAAGCAACGGCGTTAAGCCGCCTGTTTGACTCTGCAAGTCCTTTGCTTTCCCGGCGGCTTCCACAGCGTTTCGCCTGCCCCGGTAGAGCAGGCCAAACACAAAAGGAGATGCTTTCGCATCTCCTTTTGTGCCCCACGCGCCCTAGAGGATTCGTAACCTCTGCCGTTGCAAGCAACGGCGTTAAGCCGCCTGTTTGACTCTGCAAGTCCTTCGCTTTCCCGGCGGCTTCCACAGCGTTTCGCCTGCCCCGGTAGAGCAGGCCAAACACAAAAGGAGATGCTTTCGCATCTCCTTTTGTGTTTGGCGCGCCCTAGAGGATTCGAACCTCTGACCTACCGGTTCGTAGCCGGGCACTCTATCCGCTGAGCTAAGGGCGCATTTTTTCGGTGCCATTCATTCTACCATATTACAGCGGGTTTGTCAAGTGTTTTTTGAAAATAAATTTTTCTTTTCTCTCCCACCGCCCTTCTTCCCTTGACACCGCCTTCAAAAGCGAGTATAATGATAGAAAGAATCTGACAAAGAGGACATCACTATGACCTGGGAAGAACTGGAAAACAAATGCCGCGCCTGCCAAGGCTGCGAGCTGCACAAGACTCGCACCAACGTCGTATTCGGGTGCGGAAACCGCGAGGCAGACCTGATGTTCGTGGGGGAGGCCCCCGGCGAAAGCGAGGACTTGAGCGGCGTTCCCTTCGTGGGACGGGCCGGTAAGCTCTTCGACAAATATCTGGAGGCTGTGGACATCCCCCGCGAGAGCGTCTACATTGCCAACATCCTGAAATGCCGTCCTCCCAAGAACCGCGATCCTCTCCCCGCCGAGGAGGACGTCTGCATCGACTATCTCCGCGAGCAGGTGCGTCTCATCCGTCCCAAGCTCATCGTCTGCCTGGGACGCATCGCCGCCATGCGGCTGATCAAGCCCGATTACCGCATCACCAAGGAGCACGGCGTTTGGATCACGCGGGGCGCCTTTGAGATCACCGCCGTCTATCATCCCTCCCTCCTTCTCCGGGATCCGCGTCGGAAGGAAGAGATGCTCGTCGACATGAAGACCGTCAAGGCCAAGCTGGATGCCCTGTCCGGCACATGACGCCAGCCCCGCACGCATTGTTGATAAACGAAAGGAATCTGCCTATGAACGCCATCCAAAAGCTCCAAGCCCAGCTCCCCGAGAGCGTTGACTGCCTCCTCGTCACCTGCGAGAAGAATCAGCGGTATCTAACGGGGCTCAACTACACCGACGGCTACGTGGTGGTCAGCCGTGACCACGCCTGGCTGCTGGCCGATTTCCGTTACATTGAGGTAGCCAAGCGCCACGAAAGCGATGACCTCGCCGTCATTCTGCTGGAGAACCGCCGCGTCACTCTCGGTAACCTCTTTGCCGATCATAAGCTCAGCCGCATCGGCTTCGAGGACGGCGTCATGACCTGCGCCTCCCTCGAGGCCATGAAGAAAACCTTCCCCTCGGTGGCATTTGTTCCCTGCGGGGCGCTGATCGAAACCATGCGGCAGGTCAAGACCGCCGATGAGGTGGCCAACATCGTGACCGCCCAGCGCATTGCCGAGCAGGCCCTGGAGCGCGTGCTCTCCCTCATGACCCCCGACATGACCGAGATCGAGGTGGCGCTGGAGCTGGAATACGGCATGCGGAAGCTGGGCGCTGAAAAGCCCTCCTTCGATACCATCGCCGTGTCGGGCTCGGCCTCCTCTCTCCCCCACGGTGAGCCCCGCAACGTCAAACTGGAGAAGGGCTTTTTGACCATGGACTTCGGCGCTCTTTATAACGGCTATTGCTCCGATATGACGAGAACCGTCGTCATCGGTAAGGCCGACGACGAGATGAAGAAAGTCTACCATACCGTCCTGACCGCCCAGCTGGCCGCCCTCGATTACGTTGACATCGGCAAAACCGGTGCCGCCTGCGATAAGGTCGCCCGCGATATCATCTACGGCGCCGGCTACGAGGGCTGCTTCGGCCATTCCCTTGGCCACGGCCTCGGAATGCTGGTCCATGAGAATCCCCGCCTCTCCTTCACCTGGGATAAGCCCCTGGTGGAGGGTAACGTGGTAACCGTGGAGCCGGGCATCTACCTCGAAGGTAAATACGGCGTCCGTATCGAGGACATGGTCTGGCTCTCCCCCGACGGCCCCGTGAACCTGACGAAGGCGCCGAAGGAACTGATTGAGCTGTTTTAAGGGGATGCGGAAGACAAGGGGCGTCGCCCCTTGGAGCCCTATGGTAGCGGGGGCGTTGCCCCCTGCACCCCCACCAATGGGGGAATT
This sequence comes from Oscillospiraceae bacterium, assembly GCA_015064295.1. Taxonomy (GTDB): domain Bacteria; phylum Bacillota; class Clostridia; order Oscillospirales; family CAG-272; genus Colimorpha_A. Next base: position 2,372 of record SVSM01000036.1, read on the forward strand.
TTTGGAAAAATTCCCCCTTGGAACCCCCAAAAACTTTGGATGGCCCAAAACTTCGTTTTGGGCTTTTATTTTTCGGAAATTCTCGCCTCTAAAAGGAACGAAACCGCAAATTCACACCCCTTGATAAACGCCTTTTTTGTAAAAAGCGCTTCCATATCGTACAGGGCATCAACGTATTGTTCAACAGCATCCTGTTGTTGCTTATTCAGTAAAACGCTCGCTTTTTCGTGCAGCTCCACAATCTCTCTCAAATGCTTTCGTTCTTCATCCGTTTTGATTTCAGCACATTCATCCAAAAGATATTCATTCCATAGCTTTTCCAGAGTTTCTTTCATTTTTTTGCCCTAACGAGCTAAAGGAAAATACAGATATTTAATACAAAAAACGCCCCGACAGATCTTAAAAATCTGTCGGGGCGTTTTTATCCTCAACCTTTCCTGCCGAAAACGCAGATAATTTGCGAAGCAAATTTTCTGCCTGTTTTACGGCTATTCAAAGTTCTTGAAAGGGGGTATGGGGGAAAACTTCTTCGGGGAAGTTTTCCTCCTATCGCGTCTCCTGCACCCCCTTACCTCTCGCTCTTGGCCTCACAGTAGATGCAGCGGTACTCGCGGGTAGCGGGGTCGGTGAGGGTAAAGACGTGGGGGAGCTCCTGCTCGGTGGTGGTAATACAACGGGGGTTACGGCAGTAGAGGACGTTTGTCAGCTTGGCGGGGAGGGACATTTTCTTCTTCTCCACCAGCTTACCGTCCCGGATCACGTCAACCGTCACGCCGGGATCCACGTAGCCGAGGATGTCGGTATTCACCGGAATATCGGCGCCGACCTTGATGATGTCCTTTTTACCCATTTTACGGCTGGCGGCGTTCTTGATGATAGCCACCTGGCAATCCAGGGTATCCAGGCCCAGGAGGCGGAAGATCTCCATGCCCTTGCCGGCTTCGATATGGTCAATGACGATACCGTTTACAATCGAATCAATATTCATATGCTCTCCTCCTTACAGTCCCAGCAGCTTCAGAATCAGCGCCATACGCATATACTTGCCGTTCAGCACCTGCTTGAAGTAGCAGGCGCGGGGATCCTCGTCCACCGCCACGCTGATCTCGTTGACGCGAGGCAGGGGGTGCATGACGATGAGGTCGGGCTTGCCGAGGGCCATTTTCTCGGGGGTAAGGATATAGCTGTCCTTCAGACGGAGGTAGTCCTCCTCGTTGAAGAAGCGCTCCTGCTGCACGCGGGTCATATAGAGAACGTCAAGCTCGGGCATGGCGGCCTCGAGATCGGCGGTCTGCTCATACGGAATACCCTTCTGCTTCAGGCCGTTCTTGACGTAGGAGGGGAGCTTCAGCTCGTCGGGAGAGATGAGGACGAACTTCACGCCCTCGTAACGCTCCATGGCGGCAATCAGCGAGTGGACGGTGCGGCCGAACTTCAGGTCGCCGCAGAGACCGATGGTCAGGTGGTCGAAGCGTCCCTTCTCGCGGCAGATGGTCAGAAGGTCGGCCAGGGTCTGGGTGGGATGGTTATGCCCGCCGTCGCCGGCGTTGATGACGGGAATGGTGGCGTTCATGGCCGCTACCATGGGGGCGCCCTCCTTGGGATGACGCATAGCGATGATGTCGGCGTAGCAGGAGATGACCTTGGCGGTATCGGCTACGCTCTCGCCCTTGGAGGCCGAGCTGGAGGCGGCGGAGGCCATGCTCAGCACGTTGCCGCCCAGCTCGTACATAGCGGCCTCAAAGCTGAGGCGGGTACGGGTGGAGGGCTCGAAAAACAGGGTGGCCAGCTTCTTGCCCTCGCACTTATGGGCATACCCCGCGGGATTTTCGATGATGTCCTTGGCTACCGCCACCAGCTCATCGATTTCCTCAACGGAAAGCTCCTTAATATCAATGACGCTTCTCATCTTATTTCGCTCCGTTCACGGCAAGATAGTTTTTGATGCGGGTGACGTTTTCTTCGTTTGCGGGATCTTCCTCAAGGTATTCGATGATGTCGTAGACGTCCACCACCGAGTAGACCGGGAAGCCGAACTCCTCCTCGATCTCCACCATGGCGCCCTTGTCGCCCTTGCCCTTTTCCTTGCGGTCGACCATGACGAAGCAGGCGGTCACCTTCACGCCCTCAAGAGAGGACAGGTTTGCCATGCTCTCGCGGATGGCGGTGCCGGCGGTGATGACGTCCTCTACGATGACGACCTCCTCCCCTGCCTTGGGCAGGTAGCCAACGAAAATGCCGCCCTCGCCGTGGTCCTTGGCCTCCTTGCGGTTGAAGAAGAAGGGCAGGTCAAGCCCCTGCTTGGCCAGCGCCACCGAGGCCGATACAGCGATCGAAATGCCCTTGTAGGCGGGGCCGTAGAGCACCGTCTTCTTGCTTCCCACCTTCTCAAAATAGGCCTTAGCGTAGAACTCGCCCAATTTTGCGATCTGCTCGCCGGTCTTGATCTCGCCGGCGTTGACGAAGTAGGGGATCTTCCGTCCGCTTTTCGCGGTGAAGTCGCCAAACTTCAGGACGTTTGCCGATTTCAGAAATTCAATAAATTCTCTCTTATAGCGTTCCATAACGTATCCTTTCCTGCCTTCCGTAGGTTGATTTCAGATGGTTTTCAAAATAATCGGGGCGTATCCCGACTTACAGTGTTTTGCCGGCGGCAATCACTGCCTCATAGCCCTTCTGGGAGCCGGTGGGATCGACGACACTGTAGCCCACGTTGACCAGATGGTCGGCAACGCGCTCAAGGCCTGCCACCGTAGAGGAATAGTAAGGACTATGGTCGGCGGAGCAGCTTCCGTCCACCAGACGGGCAAAGTGGGCCGCCGTCAGGGTCTTCTTCAGCTCGTCCACCTCATCCTCCAGCGCGGAAAGCCGGGGCAGACGGTCGGTCACCCCGTTTTCAAAGGCGTCCTTGGCAATCTCCAGCATGGAAAGAACAGTACGGCTCATCCGGCTGATCTCGTCCTTGGCGGTTTCGGAGAAGGATAGCTCCTTTTCCTTCATCTCGGTGCCGATCTCACAGAAGTTTTCGGCGTGGTCACCGATACGCTCCAGGTCGTTCAGCACGTGGAAGTAGGTACCAATGACGCGCTCGTCGCCGGCGTCGGCCACCGCCGACAGCTTGATAAGGAACTTGGTCAGGGCACCGTTGGTGAAGTCGATAACGGCTTCGTTTTCGGCGATAGCGGCACTGTACTCGGCGGAGCCGGTCTCAAGAGCCGCAAAGGATTTGGTGATGTTCTCCTCCACCAGCTCCAGCATATAGTCCATCTCGCTCTTGACCTGTCCCAGGGCCACGGCGGGCATGGTCAAGAGACGGTCGTCCACGTATTTAAGGGTACGGGTGTCCTCGGCGGTCTTCTTGTCACGGATCACGGCCTGGGAGAAGGCCACCAGCTGCTTGACGAAGGGAAGCATGATGCAGGCGTTGGTCACGTTGAAGATCACGTGGAAGACCGAAACGCGCATCTGCAGCGACATCGGGTCGGAGGCGGGGAAAACCCCTTCCAGGAAGGCCACGGCCCGATCCTGGAAGACCCAGACGAGCGTCGTAAAGATCACAGCGCCGACGGCGTTGAAGGTCAGATGAATGAGAGCCACGCGCTTGGCGTTGGTCACGCCGCCCACGGCGGCAAGAAGTGCCGTAACGCAGGTACCTACGTTGGCGCCGATGACTAAGAACAGGGCCTGTCCCAAAGGCAACACCCCGGTACCGACCATGGTAATGATAACACCCGTGGCCGCCGAGGAGGACTGGATCAGGGCGGTAAAGATCACGCCGATGATGACCAGCAGGATGGGGAAGTCCACCGAGGCAGAAATGCTCTTGAACATATCCATGACGAGGGGATTGCGGAAGGCCTGCTCGGAGCTCATGATCTCAAGACCGACGAAGATCAGTCCGAGGCCGCCGCAAAGGCTGCCCATGATCCTCACCTTTTCCTTTTTGGTGAAGCCCATCATAACACCGGCAAAGGCCAGAAGATACATGACCATGTTGAAATAGTCATTTTTCAGCGCCACCAGCAGACCGGTCACCGTTGTGCCGATCTTGGCACCCAGCAGAATGGGGGTCGCCTGCAGCAGCGTCATGACGCCGGCGTTGACAAGGCCGATGACCATGACCGAGGTAGCAGAGGAGCTCTGAATGATGGCCGTGACGCCGACGCCGACGCCGAGGCCCGAGAAGCGGTTGTTGCTGATCTTGCCCAGCATCCGCTTCATGCCGTTTCCGGCGCTGCGCTCCAGGGCGTCGCTCATAAAGTTCATGCCGACGATGAAGACGCCGACACCGGCAAGCAGCCAGATCAAGCTTTGAATCAGTTCCATAATTTGTGCGGATGTTAACATTGTTTTTTTCTCCTTTTTTCTACGTCTTTCTCATCCTTTCATCCTCTTGGGTGAAAGGGAATGTTATGTATGGGCTTGGAGCTCTGCCCCAACCCCCGCAAGAAAAACTTTTGAAGGTTTTTCCTGACTTTTTAAACCTTTTCTCTGCGAAAAACGACGTTTTTCGCAAAACAAGAGGAATGTTTCAAGGCAGGGCGGGGGGCTTGCTCCCGCCTTAGCGCACGATTGACAATTCCTCGTAATGCTTTTGCCGAAATCGCAGATTTCGGCCATTCAAAGTTTTTGAGGGCGCAGGGAGGCTTTTTTCAAAAAGCTCCCTGCCGGGGTTCCAAGGGGCAGAGCCCCTTGGCATTCCCCTTAGTCACAAAATTCAGCCACGCAGCGCTCGTAGGCGGCAACGGGATCGGGGGCGGCGGTGATGGGACGGCCGACCACGATATAGTCGGAGCCGATGCGCTTGGCCTCGGCAGGCGTCATCACCCGCTTCTGGTCGCCCACGTCGCCGTCGGCAAAGCGGACGCCGGGCGTCACGGTCAGGAAGCCCTTACCGCAGCGGTCGTGGACCTTGCCTGCCTCAAGGGGGGAGCATACCACGCCGTCGAGCCCCGACTTCATGGCATTTTCAGCGTAGGACATGACCACCTCGTCGATGGGGGTGTCCTTGATGAGCAGCTCGTTCTTCATGGTCTCCTCGTCGGTGGAGGTGAGCTGGGTCACGGCGATGAGGAGGGGACGGGTGCCGTCCTCGCGGGTGAGGCCCTCGATCGCGCCCTTCATCATGGAGGATGCCCCTGCTGCGTGGAGATTGGTCATATCCACGTCAAGGCGGGAGAGAACCGCCATCGACTTTTTTACGGTATTGGGAATATCGTGGAGCTTCAGGTCGAGGAAGATCTTATGGCCTCTCTTTTTGATCTCACGGACGATGGCGGGGCCTTCGGCGTAGAAGAGCTCCATGCCGATTTTTACGAAGGGCTTACGGCCTGTGAATTTGTCGAGGAAGGCGAAGCAGGCTTCTTTGCTTGCAAAGTCGCAGGCGATGATAACGTCTTTTCCCATAGTGTTTTCCTTTTTATTTTTATTTTTTAGATTAAGATGGTTCGAATCGGGGGGGGTTCGTATTCCTTTGCACGCGGAGGGTAGGTTCTCCGAAGCGGGTTTTTCTTTTGCGACTTTCTTTCCGCAAAGAAAGTCGCGCAAAGAAGGCGCTAAAACTTTTTCTTCTTCTTCGAAGAAAAAGTTTTAGAATCAAAAAGAAGAAGCTCCACGCCTCGCCTGTGCGCCTTTCGCGCACGGCCGGCTCGGCGGTTTGACAAAAGGGTTCGCGGAGTAAAATAAGGGAAAGTTTTTCGGTGCCGTTTGCCTCTTGCCGACTATCTCTGCGGCCCGTTTAGAAGAAAACGAAATTGACAGCACCGTCTTATGCTTTTGTAAGTATCCCCGATAGCAGGAGCTTTGGCCGCAGTGCCGCTGGTGTAACCTTGGTAGGTTGGGCTTACCCTTTTAGGTGAAAGGGTGGGGGGTTCCCAAAGGGGGGAGGGCGTCGGAACGAGCGCGTCAAAACTTGCTTTTGACCGCGACTGACCGCCCTTCCCCCCTTGGCGGTTTCTTTGGTTCCTTTCTTGGGCGCCCAAGAAAGGAACGAAAAAAGAATTCTACTTGTTCTATCTTCCTAACAAACGATCAGAAGAAACAAAAATCAGAAAAATCAACCTCAATGCGCCGCACCAACGATGGAAGACAAATCGGCGATCCCATACTTTTCCATCACGACAGGGAGATTTTCAATCATCGTTTTACAGGCAAAGGGCTCTACCAGATTGGCAGCCCCCACCTCAACGGCCGTTGCACCCGCCAGCATCATTTCGATAACGTCCTCAGCGGTGGTGATGCCGCCCATACCGACGATCGGGATCTTCACGGCCTCGTATACCTGATAGACCATCCGAAGGGCCACCGGCTTGATGGCCGAGCCCGAAAAGCCGCCCATCTTATTGGCAATCACCGGCCTTTTGGTCTTCAGATCGATCCGCATCCCGAGAAGGGTGTTGATCATGCTGATGCCGTCAGCGCCCGCCGCCTCGCAGGCCTTGGCAATGCTGACGATGTCGGTAACGTTAGGGGATAGCTTAATAAGAAGGGGCTTTTTCGTCACCCTGCGAACCGCTGCAGTGACTGCCGCCGCCGCCTCAGGCGAGGTGCCGAAGGCCATACCGCCGCCGTGCACGTTGGGGCAGGAGATGTTGACCTCAAACCAGCCGATCTGAGGCTCGGCCTCCAGCTTCTCGACGGTATAGACGTAATCCTCCACCGAAAAGCCGCTGACGTTGGCCATGACCGGCTTGTGGAAGACGGCCTTCATTTTGGGAAGCTCCTCGCTCAGCACCTTCTCCACCCCGGGATTCTGAAGGCCCACGGCGTTGATCATGCCGCTGTCACATTCGGCGATGCGGGGGGTAGGATTGCCGAAGCGGGGATCCCTCGTCGTTCCCTTGAAAGAGAAGGATCCGAGCATATTGATGTCATACAGCTCGGCGTATTCGTAACCGAAGCCAAAGGTGCCGCTGGCGGGGATCACGGGATTGTCCAGCGCCACGCCGCAGAGCGTTACGTTCGTCTTTACCATACGATCTCCTCTCTTTCCAGCACGGGGCCGTCCCGACAGATGCGCTTGTTTCCGTATTTGGTCTTGCAGGAGCAGCCCATGCAGGCACCGAAGCCGCATCCCATGCGCTCCTCAAAGCTGTACTGACCGCTTGTGACGGCGGTGGCCTCGATGGCGCGGAACATGGGCATGGGGCCGCAGGTGTAGAAGTAGGAATAGGTCAGGTGCTTCATCACGTCGGTAACGAAGCCCTTCTCTCCGTAACTGCCATCGGCGGTGGCCACGATGACCTCGGCGCCGAGACGGCGGAAATGATTCTCGTAGAAGACCTCGTCCCTGGTGTTGAAGCCCAGCACCACGGTGACCTTCTTGCCCTCGTCAAGAAGACGCTTGCAAAGGCCGTACATGGGAGGCACACCCACGCCGCCCCCGAGAAGCAGGGGCTTGTCGCCGCTCTTGCTTGTGTCGTAGCCGTTGCCCAGGCCCACCAGCAGATCCAGCTGCTGTCCCGCCGTCATGGCGGCCATCTTTTCGGTGCCCTGTCCCACCACCTTATAGATGAGTGTCAGAACACCGGCCTCCCAGTCACAGACCGAAATGGGGCGCCGTAAATACTGCCCCTCGATTTTGATATTGACAAACTGCCCCGGCCTGGTAATGGCCTCCGTGTCGCCCACCAGCACCATCCGATAGACGGTAGCCGTGAGAGGCTTGTTGTCCAGTATCGTAAACAATCCTTGTGTCATAGTAACTCCTTATGGGGGTGGATATGCGGGGGCCTTGCCCCCGTACCCCCACCAAAAAACTTTTTTGAAAAAAAGTTTTTGGATTTCAAAAAACTTTTATTGACGAGAAAACAACAGAAAATTTGCTTCGCAAAGGATCTCCGTTTTCCGCAGGAGGACGGGTATCGAAAAACCTCTTTTGCCGAAAACGCAGTTTTCGGCCATCCAACGTTTTGGGAGATTGTCAAGAACCTTTTTTCAAAAAGGTTCTTGACCGGGGGAGTCCGAGGGGGCAGAGCCCCCTCGCCTCGCCGGGGGTGCTCCCCTTACGCGTCGATCGTCGAAATGGTCAGGGTGGTTTCCTCCAGGACGTCCAGCAGGACGCGGACGGTATCCAGGGCAGTAAACATGGTCACGTTATTCTCGATGGCCACGCGGCGGATCTCATAGCCGTCGCTGGCAGAGCCAACGGAGCCGATATCGCGGGTATTGATCACATAGGCGATATGCCCCTGACGGAGGGAATCGGCGATCTCCTCGCTGCCGTCGCTGAGCTTTTTCAGGACGTGGGTACGGATGCCGTTCTGCTTCAGATACTTGGCGGTGCCTTCGGTGGCCTCGATATTGAAGCCCAGGTTATAGAACCGGCGGATGAGGGGAAGGGCCTCCTCCTTATCCTTATCGGCGATGGTGGCAAAGACGGTACCGTAGTTCTGCACGTGCATACCCGAGGCCTGCAGGGCCTTATAGAGTGCGCGGTAGAACTTATCGTCGTAGCCGATGGCCTCGCCGGTGCTCTTCATCTCGGGAGAGAGATAAGCATCCAGCCCGCGGATCTTATTGAAGGAGAAGACGGGAACCTTCACGTACCAGCGCTTCTTCTCATCGGGATAGATATCGAAGATGCCCAGCTCCTTCAGGGACTTGCCGAGGATGACCTCGGTGGCGAT